>JAUXWL010000648.1 GCA_030680155.1 Anaerolineales bacterium | reverse complement strand
TTGACCTTCGATTGGAACGCCGGTATACAGCGCCTTCGACTGCATCACACACGACTTGCAAGGCATCTCTTTTTGCGGATTGTCGCGATTTGTCCCCAGCACGCATTTGCTCATGCCTGAATTGCACGCAAAATACGCCACGGGGATGCCCTGCAAACGGAATGCCCACGAAGCCAGCAGGTGAAATCCGCTGTTCCATGAGAGGTCGTCAATGCCTGTGGATGCTTTGAAGAAGACCACAGGCGCGCCAGAGGGAGTTGGCGAGTTACGAGTAACAAGTTGCGCGTATTGTGCGATCTTGAGATTATTAAGCCTGCGGACAAGTCCACGTTTGATGCGTTGGGTGAGGAAGTCTTTTATGCCGACCATTACCCACCTCGTCCTACATCGATTAGATCAACAAGAAATGTTCCTATTAATTCAATAAATGATTCGCAAAAACCCTCTTTGATGAAAATCTCTACACTCTCATCATTTTCCACTAGCGTAATAATTTCATTGTTTTCTGCGATAAACTTGCTTAAGTTTTTTATTTCTTTATCATCTTTGAGTAACTTTAAGTTACCGTCTGCATGAGCAAGGCAATGCCTCACAAGTTGATATTTTTTTATTTCGTTCCACTCCCTGCTTGTTGAGAAATTGTAGTTACTGTGTAAGTTTTCAGATAGATATCCTTTAATTTTATCTAGTGTTGATCCTTTATTCGGAAACTCATCTTGTAGTAAAAATTGATTTTGTTTGCATTCTTTCATTAGAATCGATTCAAGGTAAGAAAATAATGACACAAACAAAGAAGAACGAAATAGGTTTGGATAGTTTTTGATAAGTTCAATCTTGTAATAAACTTCTGCGTCCTTGTCGAACTCTTCATCGAAAATATTTTTTTGAACCTGCTCGAAGGGGTTAAGAGTTCTCGATAGGTCTTCGTTTTTCTTTATCTGCGATTCGATGAACTGTTCAATGTCGCGAAGATACGACTTAGCAAAATCGAGTACACCAAAAACATTCAAAGTGGATAGAGACAAATATAATTTCATAACTTAACATCTCGTATTGGAAATAAGCAAGTTACCAATCGCCATCTTTCTCATAACCAAGTCTGACCAGCAAATCCCCCGCGACTTCCTTGAATAATTTCTTATGCTCCTCAGCAAAATGCTCTTTCCAGCCGCCCGTTTTCCCTGAGCGGAAGGTGTGACTTTTCTTCGGCTGAATGGCGTCCACCAAAACAGCCAATGCCTTCTCGCGCGGAGTTGGAATCTTGTAGCCTGTCTTCTCCACTTCATCGAGCATGGCGAGCAGGGTAGCATCACGGTTGTTAATGAGGTCTTCAAAGCGGATGCACATCACATTCTTTTGTTCAAGCCATGCAAAGACGCCTTCGTAACGCTGTTTCACGCTGACCATCCGCAAACCGTCACGATCAATGCCTGTGATGGCGACTTTCAATCTGGCGTCAAAATCGGGCAGAGACTTGTAATACGCGTGCATCCCATGCTCTTCGTGCATGTCGGTCGCGAAGAACACTTGCGAGACGAGCATATCCCTCGGGTCACGATAAATGAAATAGTTCACGCGCCCAGCCTGGGTTAAGAAAGAGGCGTTCTCGGGCATGGCATCCACATATCCCCAGCCGACGACTCCGTTTGGGATGCGTTTCAAGTCCGCCAGAATTTCATCCGCAGTGCGCTTGCCGCCTTCTGCTCGAATCGTCCGCACAGGGTCTGCATCCACATAACGATACGGCATGATCTGTGTGAAGCCGCTGAGAATCTGCAAAAGCAAATGCGACCCGCTCTTCGGCTTGGAGTTGCCAAAAATGGGCGGGGCGTCGTTGAAAGACAAACGCTTCCATCTTGCAATGGCTTGGGCAGTCTTTCCGTATGGTCGGAGCGTGTGGCGGATGTGCGCGGCAATATTCATAGATAAGACGCATTACGCATTACGAATCACATATTCCGCAATTCGTAATGCGTAAAGATCAGTTACTCGTTCACAACGCGGCGGAGTTTCTTCATCGAACCCTTTTCGGATTCGTACACGCGCTTCACGCCGTCGCCCATTGCGGCTTCGGTGACGCGGATGTATTTCACGAGGCGTTCAAACCCGCCTGGCTCCACAGATGCCGCCTGATCGCTGCCCCACATGGCGCGGTCAAGCGTGATATGGCGTTCGATGGAGGTTGCGCCGAGCGCTATGGCAACCGCCGAAGGGACAAGCCCAACTTCGTGACCTGAATAACCAATGGGATTGTTCGGGAATTCCTTGCGCAGGGTTTCGATCATCTTGAGATTGAGTTCTTCAGGTTCGCACGGATAGGTGCTGGTGCAATGCATAATGACGAGGTTATCTTCACCGACGATATTCACGCCTTTGTGAATTTGCTCCATCGTGGACATGCCCGTGGAAATGATAACGGGCTTGCCCGTCTGGCGGACGTACTTGAGCAGGTTGTGATCAGTCAGCGAAGCGGAAGGAACTTTATACGCGGGCGTGTCAAACTTCTGCATGAAATCCACCGAGGGTTCGTCCCACACCGAAACCATCCAATCGATGCCCGCTTCCTTGCAGTAGCGGTCGATCTCGCGGTATTGCTCTTCGCTGAACTCCACCTTGTAACGATAATCAAGATAGGTGATGTAGCCCCACGGCGTTTCGCGCATTTGCTTCTGCTGTTCGGGCGGCGTACACACTTCGGGCGCGCGCTTCTGGAACTTGACCGCATCCGCGCCTGCGTGTTTTGCCGCATCGATAATTTTCCTGGCAACGTCCATGTCGCCATTATGATTGATGCCCACTTCCGCGATCACATACGCGGGATGACCATCACCCATCATTCGATTTCCAAATTTGATTTCACGAGCCATTTTGTCTCCTTATTAATTGCGTAGCCTGCGCTCTCTTGCGCAGGCGGACGTTAGAGAACGTCCACTACGCGGTGATTTTTTTCAACACCAACTCACACAACTCGCGCAGCGCCCCGTGCCCGCCGTTCTTCGTCAACACAAAATCTGCCGCGCGCAGCGCTTCAGGATACGCATCCGCCACCGCCACCGACCAGCCCGCCACTTCAAAACATGGCAGGTCGTTGAGGTCATTGCCAATATAGATGACTTCCTCCGCCCGAACATTTTTCTGCTTGAGGACTTCGCGCATCACTCTACCTTTATCCTGCATCCCGATCCCATGCATTGCCTCCACTCCCATCTTTTTCGCGCGCGCCTTCACAACAGGATTCGGCTCCGAGGACAGGATCATGACTTCCACGCCTTTTTCGCGCAAAGTCTTGATGTGCATACTGTCGCTGCGTGAAGCGGAGACGGTCTCCTTGCCGTTCTCATCGGTCAACACAAGGTTATCCGTCACCACGCCGTCGAAATCGCAGATGATCATTTTCACGGTTTCAGGCATCGGGCGGCGCGGCGCAGCGGGCGAGAGGATATCCAACCCGCCGTAGATGACGGCTTCATATTTTACCCAATCGGCGGGCGTGTCGATGTCCACCGTATATTTCGGGTCGATTACCAAGGGATAAATGACATCACCCGTCAATGATTTTTTATTGATGATGGTCGTTGTGCGGATGACGTCAATGTGCCCCGTCTGCCAATAGACAGGCGGCAGGATCTGGCGCGGCGCGTTGTACGGTTCAGGAATCCCTTTTACTTTGAGTAATTGCTCAAGTGGATTTCCCTCGCCGTTGAAACGCCACATCTTAAAGGGATTTTGTCCCGCAGGCACCACGCCGCGCACACTGTCTGCATCGGCATGTTCCAGCAAAATACGGAGAGCCGCATCCACCATCCCTTGCGGGCGAAACGGAGAAGTGGGGCGCAATTGGACCACGATATCAGGGTGATAGCCTTCCACATCTTCCAGCCATTTGAGGGCATGTTCAAACACGGGCAGGTCGGTGGTTTTATCTTGTGCCAGTTCGTCGGGACGCAGGAAGGGAGTCTCCGCGCCCCACTCGCGGGCAACAGCCGCGATTTCCTCATCATCCGTCGAGACGATGACGCGCGTCGCCAATGCGGATTGCTTCGCCGCGGCAATGCTCCACGCGATGAGCGGATAGCCCGCGAAGGATTTGATATTCTTACGCGGAATGCCTTTCGAGCCTCCGCGTGCGGGGATAAGAGCGAGGATGTCAGTCATTAGTTGTCAGTTATCAGTTGTCAGTTATCAGTAATCAGTTGGATGGCATCGCAAATCGCAAATCGAAAATCATAAATCGTAAATTGAAGAAGGTTTCCATGAAGAAAAATAGTTTGATGTTTATTTTCCTGATCGCCGCACTAACGCTGCTTCTTGCGGCGTGCGGAGCAGAACAACCTGCCGCAACAACCCCTGAGCCTGTGACGGCGGCGGTGGCTTCGGATGATGTCGTTGCCGAAGGACGGCTGGAGCCGATCCGTGGGACGAATTTGAGTTTTCAGGCGCGCGGCATGGTGGAGGAAGTGTTCGTGAAGGCGGGGGACACCGTCAGCGAGGGAGATGTTCTCGTCCGCCTCGCAAATGCGGGGGCGGTGGAAGCGCAAGTCCTCGTCGCGCAGAATGCCTACGATGCCCTGCTCCGCAATGAAAGCGGCGACCGCGCCCGTCTCTGGCAGATGTACATGAATGCCCAGGTTGTCCGCGCGCAAGCCGAGCAAAAATGGGACGACCTGAAGGTGGAAGACATTGAAGACCGCATCGAAGACTTTGAAGCGGATGTGGAGGATGCGCGGGAAGATTTGAACGATGCGCAGGATGAATTCGACAAGTACAAGGATTTGGACGAGAATAATTCCCGCCGCAAGACCGCCGAAGATAAGTTGGAAACTGCCCAAAAGGATTTGAACAAAGCCATCCGCGCATTGGAAGAGGAAATCCGCAAACGAGATACCATCAAAGCTGAATACGATGCCGCGCTGGCTGCCGAAGCTGAAGCCAAATATCAATACGAGATCAGCCTCGATGGACCGAACGCCGATCAACTCGCGCTTGCCAAAGCCAACCTGGATGCGGCGCAGGATGCGCTTGCGAATTACGTCCTCACCGCGCCTTTCAACGGGACGGTTGCGGATGTGCAGGTGAAGGCTGGTCAGCAGGTGGGGCCTGAAACCCGCGCCGTGAGCCTCGCCGATTTCAGCACATGGACTATCGAAACCACCGACATCACCGAGTTGGAAGTCGTCGGTTTGAAAGTTGGTCAGGAAGTTAGCATCCTCCCCGATGCCCTGCCCGAACTCGAACTCACGGGTGTCGTCACTGAGATCAGCAGCGCCTTCACCCAATCGGGCGGCGACATTCTCTACACCGTCCGCATCCGCGTCAATGAAACCGACCCGCGCCTGCGTTGGGGCATGACCGTCGAAACCATTTTTAGAACAATTGAGTGATTGTATTTTGCGCCCAAAAGTGCAATAATAAAAGCGCTCCGATAAAGAGCTACGCTGGGAAAACCCAGCCGCGCAAAGCCCTGAATCTAAAGCTGAACTGAGCCATGATTGCCAGGGTTGCCGATAAAAGCAAAACCGTCAAAAGACGGCGGCGCAAAGTCAGAGCGTCTAAAACCAGCACACGTTCTGGTCAGGACCGACCGACTGCCGAAACGCAAAATCAGGGAAACCTGGTGACGCAAAGCCATGGGTCTACCGTCACGGTTATTGTTTTGTGACCACGATTGCCAGGCTGCCGAAGAGCAAACCTCAATACAGGGATGACCTACGCTGGGTCATCCCTGTTTGGTTTAACCGCCTCTGACTCGTATCATCTCAATAATTTGGGGTGAACTCCCAGACCCTAAAGGTTTTTCTGTCAGATTGGGTACTTTGCTGGCAAAATACGCTGTTCGACAAGATAATTTGGCCAGCGAGGGAAACCTTTAGGGTCTCCGCCCCTGTTT
>JAUXWL010000647.1 GCA_030680155.1 Anaerolineales bacterium | reverse complement strand
AAACAGGGGCGGAGACCCTAAAGGTTTCCCTCGCTGGCCAAATTATCTTGTCGAACAGCGTATTTTGCCAGCAAAGTACCCAATCTGACAGAAAAACCTTTAGGGTCTGGGAGTTCACCCCAAATTATTGAGATGATACTTACGAAATACGTAATTCGTAATGCGTGATACGTAGTCAGGTTTCCAATGCCTTCTTATAAAAATCCAGCAGGTTCGTGTTTTTGAAATCGTCCCGCGCCGCCGAGGCGGTGATGACTCCGCGCGAAAGGATGTCGAAACGGGTGGCCAGGTCTTCAGCGCGGGCAAGATCGTGCGAGGTCATGACGACGGTGCGTCCCTTGGCGGCGACAGAGCGCAGAACTTCATCCAGCATTGCGGAGGCGTCCTGATCCAGCCCCGTGTAGGGCTCGTCGAACAAGACCACTTCGGGGTCGTGGATGATCGCACGTCCGATGGCGAGACGCTGCTGCATACCGCGCGAGAAGGTGCGGACGAGGTCTTTGCGGCGGTTGTCCAGCCCGACCATTTGTAAAACTTCCGTGATGCGTGATGCGTGTTGCATGAGTCCGTACATGCGGGCGTAGAATTGCAGGTTTTCCTCGGCGGTCAGGTCGGGGTAGAGCAGGGGCAGGTGGGAGACAACTCCCAGCCGCGCGCGGACCTGTGCCGATTCGTGCGGCAGTGAGTATCCTGCCACCTGGACAGTGCCCAGGCTGGGGCGGGAGAGTGAAGCGAGGATGCGCAGGAAGGTAGTCTTGCCCGCGCCGTTCGGTCCGAGCAGGGCAACGAACTCCCCGGGTTCCACCTGGAAATCCACTCCGCGCAGGATGGTTTTCAATCCAAATCGTTTGACGAGTTTTTTGACTTCGATCATTACGATTTTCTCTTCAACGCTTCCTTCAACTCGGCGCGTCGTTTTTTGTAGGCTTCGTCTGAGAGTTTGCCTGAGCGGTGCAGGTCGTCGAGGGCGATGATGGCATCCATGATGGAGTCGGTGTCTTCGAATTCATCGTCCTCATCTTCAGCGCCTTCGTCTTCGAAATCTTCCTCCTTTTTGTTATCACGCAGGTACATCCAAACACCTGCGAGCACGAGCACAAGTCCCAGCGCGCCGACACCGATCAAAAGGGTTTGATTCTGCGAGGGTTCGGGTGAAACTATGGTTTGTTTCGGCTCGCCGGTAAGCGTGAAATCAAGGCTGGCGCCCTGTGCGATGGCGCTGGCGTTATACACATGGAAGTTTGTGGTCTGGATGGATTGAATGCCGTTGTCGGTCAGCGCCGCGCTTTCGGCTTCCACGCCTTCGGGCAGGAAGAGCGTCACGCCGTTGATGGCGAGCAGCGCAGGTTGTGAAATGCTGAGTTCCTTCGTTTTCGGCAGGGACGCGAAGGCGATCAATCCGTAGGGGGTATCACTGGGCGGCATGGCGAAACCATCGGCCGTCGGTACGAAGGCGGCGCTGTCTTGCGTGGCTTCGTAGCCAAGTCCGCTGGCGCCTGCGGGGAAGGCAATGAACGGCACATTTTGCCCGTCTCCCATTTTGACGAGGATGGTCTTGTCGCTGGGGTTGGTGATGGTGTATACCGCGAAGACTTGCGCTGTATCTTCACTGGCAAGGTCGAAGAAGATTTGCAATGAGTCCACGGTTAGGGCGCTGAAATCTTCGGTGGCGGCGTACACAATGATATTTGGCAGGGTCAATTCGGTTGCGCCTGCTTCCACCACGGCAAATTCCGATTGATAGCTCAAGCCATCCACGTCCACTTCGGTCAGGTAAATTTGGCGTTCGGCGATTTCGGTTTCGAAAGCGTATGTCCCATCTGCATTGACGGTGGTTTCAAGGTTGAGGATTTCCTGCGGCCCTGCGCTCGGATCGGCGCCATGGTCAAATCCGCGCAGTTTAATGACGAGGTCGGCGGGCAGGTCTGCGCCGCTGCGATTTTCGATCAAACCGCTGACTTTGCCCACGCTGACGATTTCGACAACTTCCGTCGCTTCGGGAGTGACATCACCCGCTTCAGGCGTGACTTGGGCCTGCTCGCCACCTTCAACAGTTTCCTCGGCGGACGGAGTCTCCTCTGTCTCAGCGGGGACAGGTGTTTCAGTAACAGCAACAGCCACCGGCGCGGTGGGAGGCGCAAACGTCAGCGTGCGGATGTAGGCCGCCACGGCGTAGGCTTCTTCATTGCTGAAGTCTGCTCCGAAGGCGGGTATCGCCCCTGTGCCTTCGCGCATCATGCGGAAGAGGTCGTTCGGCGAGAGCGCCGCCATCATTTGCTGGCTGGTGAACATTTCGCCGCAGTCGGCGCAGTTTTCTTCAAAGAGGGTTTTGCCTGTGGCGATCTGGTCTTCGGTGGTGTGCAGGGAAAAGGCGTAGGCGATGACATCCCAGCGTTCCTGTTCGCTCAGGCTGGTAAATGGCGGCATAAAACGTTCGATATTGCCTTGTGTCACGGTGACATGCCACTTGGCAGGTGATGATTTTTGCGCCGTTTCGGGCAAACCGATCGGGCTGACGGAAACGGGCAGGTCTTTGCTTTGCGGCCCGTTGCCAAGCCCCGTGTCGCCGTGGCAGGGGGCGCACTTTTCAGCGTAGATGATCTCGCCATTTGCAAGGTCGGGCGCGTTGGCGGGGTAGCCTGGTCCCAACGTGGGGGCGGGCGTAGGCGCAACATAATTGGGCGGGGGGGTGACATCCGCTGCCAGGGTCAGATTGCAGGCGGAGAGAAGAAGCGCACTGATGGCTAAAATAAGAATATGACGTAGTTTCATGAAAGTCCTCGGAGAGACGTGACGCGTAATACGTAATTACGGATCACGCATCACGCATTACGTTAATGCTTTCCCACAGGATGGGCAGAATTTATCGGAAACCAGCACAGGCTTGCCGCACTTCGGGCAGAACCCAGCGGATTTGCTCTTGTGTTGTTTGCGCCGCGCCGAGATCATCGATTCGATCTCGTCATCATTGAGTTCGGAGTCCTGCGCCGAAGAGTCGGCCCGTTTGGCGGCGGCCGCTTTTTCGATGCGCGATTCCGCATCCCGCGCCGAGGATGCAGCGGGCGCGAGTTCATCGAGCTTGCGCAGAACATCCGCGCCTTTTTGTAGCAGCAAAGCGCGCTGTTCGGGATAATCTTCGGCGGGAATTTTGCCGAGTTTGAAGTCGAAATCCAATTCCTGCAAAGAGTTGATCACGCGGTCGCGTTCGGCTTGCAGCGCCGAAACATCATGCCCAACATCGGTCTTGAGTCGGCGAGAGCGGTTTTGCAGCGGCGCATACAAATAGATGCCGACCACCACCAAAACTGCGAGGATGAGAAAAACAGAGCCTATTTCCATGTTTCCGCCTTAAGGGAGTTTTTGTTCAACAAGGGTTTTTATCTCGTTCACCGAAGTAAACGGACCGACCTTCACGTAATACAGCGCGCCATTCTGGTCGATGAAATACGTCTCAGGCACGCCACGGATGCGGAACATCTGTGAGATCTTCGTGCCCATGTCCGGTCCATTCGGGTAGGTGATGCTGAATTTCTTCAAGTATGAACGCGCTTCGGGTTCGGTATCCACATAATCCGCGCCGAGGAACATCACCTCACCGCTGGGTTCATAGAACAGCCAGGCTTCCTCCAACTCGGCGGCTTCCTGTTCACAGGGTTTACACCATGAAGCCCAGAAGTTCAACACCACCACCCTGCCTCGAAAGTCGGAAAGTTTTACTTCGCTTTTGCCTTCGTATTCGTATCCGCTAAATAACGGCAGTGTGAAATCAGGAATTGCATCGCCCGGCTGCACTGTCCCCTGCTGGCGTTTGCCGAGGGTCACTCCCACCAACACAAGCAAGCCAGCCAGAAAGACCCAGATTGTGATCTGTGCCCACAAAGGCACGCCGCGTTTTGGGGTCGTTGTTTCTGTCATAACATTCTCCGAGTAAGACCAGGCAGGATTTCAAGACCTGCCTGGTCTGTAAAATTACTTCCGTTTCTTCAATTCTTCTTCAAACCGCGCGACGTACTCATCTCTTTCGGGAGATGATGACGCTGCGCCGCTTTCCCCGCCCGTGCCTGCTTCAACAGACTGGGGCTTGGTCCACGCCCGGAAAGAGTTGAACAGAATGAACGCCCCCCCAAGGATAAAGATCGGCGGCAGGATGTAAATCAGCCAGTGCAGCCCTGTGCGCGGAGGTTCCGCCAGCACACGCGCGCCATAGTTATCGACGAAATACTGCTTGATCTGCGCTTCGGTCATCCCCTCTGACAACTGCAAGCGGATCAACTCCCGCCACTGGCGGCACGCTTCCGTCGGGCAGACGTCCAGCGGCGTGTTTTCGCAGACGGGGCAATACAACTGCTTGGCAATTGCATTGACCTCATCATCGGTGACGCCACCCTGCGCGAAGACAGTCGTGGCGGTGAACAAACCAGCTAACACAAGTGTCAGAGTAAGTATAAAAAGGAATTTCTTCATTTGGTTTCTCCGAAGGTCGAGGGCGGCGTCCTGAATTCATCGAAGGGTCAATAGCCAGTGACCTTCGACCTTCGACTTGTGACGTATCAATCCGCTGCGCTTGCCTGACGGTTATCCCGTACCGCTCTATGGCGCACAGGTTCGTCTGCGGGGTCTTTATCGGGCCAGGCGGCAAAGATCACACCGAACAGGAAGAGTATGCTTCCGATCCACAGCCAGTTCACCAGCGGGTTGACGTAGATCTTGAACGTCGCGCTGATGGAGGAGACGGGCTGCCAGTCCACCAGCAGGATGTACAAGTCATCGCGCAGCGTGGAGCGCTGACCGGGGATGGTCATATTCTGTTGGGCATCGTAGTAATAGTCAACGCGCGGGGCAAGTTGACCGAGGTACACGCCGTTCTCGTACACATCCACCACGGCGCGGGTATAGTTCACGCCTTCCCCCGGGCTGTTCCATGAAGCCAGTTCACGGTATTGGATGGTATAGCCCGCGATGTTCAATTCTTCGCCAGCTGCCAGCGTGCCTTGAGTCTCCTTTTGGAAGATCTCGATGCCGAGGATGCCAATTGCCATCAACGCCATGCTGATGTGGATGATGTACCCGCCATAGCGTCGGCGGTTGCGTCCCATCAGGTTTGCGAGCGCGGTGAAGAAATTCTCGCCTTGTGCCTTCTGACGAGCCGTCGCACCGCGCCAGAATTCGTGACCGGTGGCGAACAAGACCAACGCCACGAGGAAGAACCCGACGAGGGCGTAGATATTCTGTGTGTAGGTGATGGTCAGGAAAACTGTCACAACTGCGGCCGCAGCGGAGGATTTCCAGATCGCGCGTCCGAGTGTCTGAAGGGTGGAGTGTCCCCATGCAGACAGCGGGGCAACTGCCATCAGGAAGAGCAGACCGGCAAAGAGCGGACCCGTGGCGCGTTCATAATATGGCGGACCAACAGTCACTTTTTGCCCGGTGGCAAGTTCCGAGATGAGCGGGTAGATCACGCCCCAGAAGCAGACCACGAGGATGCTCATGAACAGCAGGTTGTTGAGCAGGAATAACGCCTCGCGCGAAAGCATGGACTTCATTTCGGTTTCGCTTTGCAGCAGAGGCCAGCGCCAGATCAGCAGGGCCACCGATGACACCAGCGTCAGGGTTACAAATCCCATAAAGAATGGGCCGATGGGACTGTTCGCAAACGCATGAACCGAGGAAAGCACACCCGAGCGGGTGAGGAAGGTTCCAAAGATGACCAGCGCGTAGGTCAGGATGATGAGGATCATGTTCCATTGCTTCAACATGCCGCGCTTTTCCTGGATCATCACGGAATGCAGGAAGGCGGTTCCCGTCAGCCAGGGCATGAACGCGGCGATCTCAACCGGGTCCCAGCCCCAGTAACCGCCCCAGCCCAGCACGTCATACGCCCAGCGTCCGCCGAGGACGAGTCCAAAGGATAGGAACAGCCACGCCCACAACGACCAGCGGCGGGTGATGCGCGTCCAGCGGTCATCGGTGCGTCCGGTGGCGAGGGCTGCAATCGCGAACGCAAAGGGGATCACGTAAGCGACAAAGCCAAGATAAAGCATCGGTGGATGGATGACCATGCCCGGGTGGCGCAGAAGCGGGTTTAATCCCTGCCCATCTGCGGGCGTGAAAACAGTCGCAGCGGCGCTGGGAGCGAACATGCTCGGCGCCACACTCCCGTTTACCAGCCAGAAGCGGGTGAAGGGATTCTCGAAAAATACGATCATGCCAAGGAAGAATGTGAGCGTAATGGAAGAGACCAGGATCACCCACGGCAGGAACTCGATGTCCCGGTCCCATTTGCGCAGGGTCACTGCGGAAGTGAAGACCGCCAACAGCCACGACCAGAACAGCAGCGAGCCGGCCTGTCCGCCCCACCAGGCGGTCACTTTCAGGTAGGTGGGCATGCTGCGGCTGGTCACTTCGTAGGCGAAGGCCACATCAAAGCGATTGTTGACCAACAGGTAAATGAGAACGAGGGATGAAAGGGTCAGGAGCGGAAACGTAAGCAATTGGGCGCGCCGCGCGCTTTCCACCAGCGCCGCCGATTTGTTCATGGCCCCATAGACCGCCGCGATCCCGCTATACATGGTAACGATAAAACTAACGACTAAAACACCAAATCCAAATTCTGCAATCATGTGTATTTCCTTAAACTCTCCCTCTTGAGAGAGGGGAGGGTGAAATAAAACCTGACAGGCGGGCAGCCCATCAGGTCATTTTCCTACTTGCTTGCGGCTTGTTCGGGAACCGCTTCTTCATATCGGGTGGGGCATTTAAGCAGCAACTCCTCGGCGATAAAGACGCCGTCTGCATTGAGTTTGCCGGTGACGATGGCTTGCGCCTCACCGCGCAGAAGGTCAGGCTTGGGTCCCACATACACAACCTTCACACGCTGACGGGTGGGGTCGATCACCGCCTGATACAGCGCTTCTGCCAGGCCGCCCTGCCGTTCGATTTCTTTGTTATCGCCCGTTACATGTGCGATCTCAAAGGTCAGGGTCAGCGTCTGCGGGTCATACTGGACGGTATCGCCGATCACGGCGCCCGAAAGGCGCAGGCTTTTGCCGTAGGCTGCCTCGCCGTCTGCTTTTAATTCATCCACCGTCATGAAATATTCGGCGTTTGCCTGGGTCGAAGAGGTGATCAGATACACCACCGCCGCCAGGATCAGCCCGCC
>JAUXWL010000643.1 GCA_030680155.1 Anaerolineales bacterium | reverse complement strand
CTCTTCCGCCCGAAGCAATCCCCGAGATTGTTGGAGATTGCTTCGCCGCTAAGAGCAAGAGCGCGGCTCGCAATGACGGGAATAAATTGAAGGAGATTTCTGAATGAACATCGTAGTAGCAATTAAACATATCCCCAGCATCGCGGACGATTTGCCCGTCAAAGGCAATAACGTGGACTTCGACTCGGTGGACTTCGTACTCAACGAATTCGACGAGCAGTCCATTGAGCAGGCAGTGCTGGTGAAGGAAGCCGTCGGAGGGACGGTGACCGTGGTCGGGGTGGATATGATCGGGGAACTCGATAACGCGCTCCATCTCGCGCTGGCAAAAGGCGCGGATAAGGCGGTCAAGATTACGGGAGATGATCCCTCTGCGGATTCACATCAACAAGCCAAATGGCTGGCGGAGGCGATCAAGGGCATGTCGGCGGACATGGTCTTCGCGGGCGTGCAGGCTTCGAATGATCTCGACGGTCAGATCGGACCGATGATTGCCGCGTATCTCGACATGCCGTACATCGGCGGTGTCAGTTCGGTGGAAGTCGCAGGTGATTCTGCCACGGTCAATAAGGAATTTGCAGGCGGGGTCGGCGCAAAATATTCTGTGAGCCTGCCAATGGTGGTCGGCGTGCAGGCATCTGTCAAGCCGCCGCGCTATGCTCCTGTGAGCAAGGTGAGACAAGTCACGCAGACTGCGACGATTGAAAAGGTTGCCCCATCCGGTGAAGCAAGCTCAGGATTAACAATGAAGAAGATGGCTCCGCCCGTGGTGACGGGTCATGCCGAGATGATCGAGGGTTCATCGAAGGATGTGGCGAAGAAGATCGTGGAATTGTTGAAGAGCAAAGGCTTAGCGTAGTCGGCGTTCTCTAACGCCGAGCGTGGACGTTAGAGAACGTCCACTACGCATAGAGGAGATAAACATGAGCAACGATGTACTCGTAATCACCGAACACATGGACGGAAAATTTTCCGATGTGTCGTTTGAAATGGTAGGAAAAGCCAAAGAGTTGGCGTCCGCTTTGGGCGGGCAAGCCGTTGCGGTCGTAGTCGGAAGCGGGGTTTCGTCCAATGTATTTGCTTCTGATTCCACGATCCACATTGATGATGCGGCGTTGTCGAATTTCAATCCCGAAGCGTATGGGAAAGTCATCGAAGCGCTGGTCAAGGAAAAATCACCGCGGTTGGTGATGTTTGGATGGACGGCGACGGGCATGGATTTGGCGGCGTGGTTATCGGCACGACTCGGCAAACCGTGCGCAGCGTATGTGAAAAACATCGGCGCGGATTTGACGATGAGCTGCCAGGCGTACGGCGGTAAGATGGTTGCGGATGTTGCGCCTGAAGGTGACATGGCAATTGCGGCAGTGCTGGCGGGTTCATTTCCCGTCGAAGCGGGGCAAGGCTCGACGGCTGCAACACAAATCGCTTCACCTGTTGCATTGGATGGGTTGAAAACAAAATTCGTCGAAGCCATCAAACCCGCAGGCGGCGATGTGGATATTACCGCGCAAACAAAATTGGTTTCGATTGGTCGCGGGATTGGCAGCAAAGACAACGTGGAACTCGCCGAAGAGTTGGCGCAAAAACTTGGGGCAACGGTATCATCCTCACGCCCCGTCGTGGACGCGGGCTGGCTGCCGCGCACTCGTCAGGTTGGCAAGTCGGGTTTGAAGGTCAAGCCGAAGTTGTATCTCATGCTCGGCATCTCTGGCGCGCCTGAACATCTCGAAGGCATGAAGAGCGCGGAGTTGATCATCGCGGTCAATACCGATAAGAAAGCGCCGATCTTCAACGTGGCGCATTACGGCGCGACAGCGGATCTGTTTGAGGTTGCGGAAGCGATGTTGGAACTACTTTGATTCCGTCATTGCGAGGGCGGTGATCTTCCGCCCTCGCAATGACGAAACAGTTTTCGGGAGGGTACGTTGCTAACACTGATTGAAAAAATCATATTCATTTTGTTGGCGTGGGTTGCGGCGGGGTTCACGGTTCATGGATTCAAAACCAACATCGACTCGGTTCGCAAGGGGCGACCTGCGCCTGAGTTGAAGAACATTCCAGGCAGCCTGCTCAAAGCGGGTGTTGCGGTTTTGCTCCAGCAGACCATTTTCAAAGCGCGTAAAGTTCTCAGCGCCATCCACATGG
>JAUXWL010000636.1 GCA_030680155.1 Anaerolineales bacterium | reverse complement strand
TAGGAGCGCACGATGTATAAACTCGTTTTAGTCCGCCACGGACAAAGTACATGGAATCTTGAGAACCGCTTCACAGGCTGGACGGATGTTGACCTGACCGACCTCGGCAGATCCGAAGCCGCCGAAGCGGGGACGTTGTTGAAGGAGGCAGGTTATGATTTTGACATTGCCTACACCTCCGTTTTGAAGCGTGCCATCAAAACCCTTGGCATCGTTCAGGATGTGATGGATTTGAATTGGCTGCCGGTCGTCCGCGCATGGCAGTTGAATGAACGCCACTATGGTTCCCTGCAAGGCTTGAATAAGGCCGAAACCGCTGAAAAGTTTGGCGAAGATCAGGTAAAGATATGGCGACGTTCATACGACATTCCGCCCCCAGCCTTGGATTTGGATGACTCCCGTCATCCGCGTTTTGACCGCCGCTACGCTTCGCTGACTCCCGAACAGCTGCCAGCCACCGAGTCGCTTAAGATTACACTGGAGCGTGTTCTCCCTTACTGGGATTCCACACTTGCGCCTGAGATCAAATCAGGCAGGCGTGTGCTGGTCGTTGCGCACGGAAATTCCATCCGCGCAATGGTGAAATACCTCGATAACGTTTCCGAAGCCGAGATCACCGAGCTGAACATCCCCACCGGCTTGCCGCTGGTGTACGAACTAGACGCGGATCTGAAACCCATCAAAAACTACTACCTCGGCGATCCCGAAGAAGCCGCGAAAAAAGCCGCCGCAGTGGCAAATCAGGCAAAGGCGAAATAGAAACTCTACATAGACTATAAGCGTGTGCATGCAAAGGTTGTCAGCGGCGGCTGCTCAAGCCGCCGTACCCATATCTGGGCATACATCCCCGGCGGCGTTTTGCGAGGGAAACCTGCGCCGGGGAAAGTGCCCAGAATGGGTACGGCGCAGGGAGCAAATTGCCTGACATGTTTTGCATGCATACACTATAAGCTTTATTGATAGACGGATTACAGATGCATCGTTATAATTCTTTGCATATAATACCCACGGCGGCAAATTGCGATTCTCCCCTCTGGAAAAAGCGATTTGTCGGCATGTTGGGCATATTCAAAAGGAGAAAAAATGTACATAGACCCTAATACCGGTGGCGTGATCTTCCAAACCCTGGCTGTGATATTTGCAGTTTTTTCCGGCACGATTTTAATGTTTTCTTCAAAAATCCGTGCAGGTATTGCAAAACTCCGAAGGCGCAAGGAAGAACAAAACGATCAACAGGAAGACAATAAAGAATAATGCGCAGCCTGCTTGTAGGTTTTGATTCGTTCGACCCTGAAATTTATGAAACCCTGTCCAACCAGGGACAAATGCCAAACCTGACTTCGTTCGCCGGGAAGTCAGGTTATTCTCGTTTAAAGGTATCTGCCCCACCACAGACCGAAGTCTCATGGACCAGCATTGCCACAGGCGCTGACCCCGGCACGCACGGGATTTTTGACTTTGTCCATCGCGACCCGTTAACCTACGTCCCCTACGTATCAATCCTTCCGACAAAAGTCAGCGCGCTGGGGGAGCAGTTCGTACCTCCCTACACTGCCAAAACATTTTTCTCTGAGGCGGCAGATATGGGCTATCCCGCCAAAGCTTTGTGGTGGCCCGCCCTCTTTCCGGCGCGGCTGGATCTGCCCATTTCGACAATCCCTGGTTTGGGAACGCCCGATATCCGCGGTCAGTTGGGCGTTGGCACGTATGCAACGACCGACCCCGCCGAAACAAAAGAAAAGACGCGGGTCATTGTTTTACAGGAAAAATCAAAAGGCAGATACATCGGTGCGCTCGAAGGTCCCATGACAAAGACTCGTGAGGGAATTAAACCCACCACTGTTGAATTTCTGCTCGATATCCTAGACGAAACCCATGCCGCGCTTCGCTTCGGGACCGTGGAACTGCCACTGGCATTCGGAAAGTGGAGTCCCATCTTTGAGGTTAAATTCAAGCTCGGTATTTTGATGAATGTAACCGCCATTACGCAGGTCATTCTCACCAGAATAAACGGAAAAATAAGCATTTACTTTTTACCGTTACAGATCCATCCGCTGCATTCCGCCTGGCACTATGGCGCCCCTAAAACGTTCCTGAAAGAATCCTGGAACAATGCTGGACCCTTCCTCACGTTAGGCTGGCCCCAGGACACTACTGCACTTGAAGAAGGCTGCATCACTGACGACCAATTCCTGGAATTGTGTGAATCCATATTTGACTCGCGCAAGAAGGTTTTTTATTATCACCTAACGACCATGAAGGAAGGCGTCCTGGCAGGCGTCTTTGACTGTCTTGACCGCGTCCAGCATATGTTTTTGCGTGACAGGGAAGACATCGTCCATGATTGGTATCGTAAACTGGATGGATTCGTTGGCGACGTCAAAGACAGGTTGGATGCGCTTGGCGCAAAAGACACCCGCTTTCTGGTTATGTCCGATCATGGCTTCAGGCTATATAAATACAAGGTTCACCTTAATCGCTGGCTCGCGGAGAATGGTTACTTAAAATTTGCCGATGGAAAAGACGCCAATCTTGCCAACGTGGATTGGGCGAATACCTCCGCGTATGCCGTTGGACTCAATAGTATTTACCTCAATGTCAAGGGACGTGAAGGCAAAGGCACGCTAACCCCTGACCAAATTGAGCCGTTGCTCGCCGAGCTAAAAAACAAACTATTGAATCTTCATGGTTCCGATGGAAAAAACGCCGTTTCTTCGGTTTTGATGAAGCACGAGGCGTTTTCGGGTCCCTACCTGCGGCTTGGTCCAGACCTTGTTGTTGGGTATGCTCCAAATTATCGCGCCTCTGCTGAAACCGGGCTGGGGAAAGCCCCCGCTGCATCTTTGCAAGACAACACCGACCATTGGGGAGCGGACCACTGTATTGACGCAGATGTTGTCCCCGGTGTGCTGTTTGCCAATCGTGATGTCGCCAATATCCCGGAAGTTTCCTTTCGCGATATTCCCCTTCTGATGATCAATAAACATCTTGATCAGTCTCACCTCAAGCCGCCCTCCGAGCAAACGCGCCAGGGACAGGGAAACATCGAAGAACGCCTGAAGGGATTGGGATACCTGTAAATGTTCAAGAATCTTTTTTTACGCTCCAAACCAATCGAAAAACAGAAGGTTATTGTTGTTTCAGGGCTGCCGCGCTCCGGCACCTCCATGATGATGAAAATGCTCGCACAAGGCGGCGTATCAATAATCATGGATGGACAGCGCGAAGCGGATGAAGATAACCCCAACGGCTACTTTGAAATGGAATTGAGCAAGAAATTGAAAGATGGCGAAGTCAACTGGATTTACGAAGCGCAGGGAAAGGCTGTTAAAGTCATTTCCCACCTGCTCGAATATTTACCCGCCGACCTTGCCTACGATATCATTTTTATGGAGCGCGAAATCCATGAGGTGCTTGCTTCGCAGAAGAAAATGCTGCAGCGCAGGGGCGAAGAAACCAGCATCTCCGATGAAGACATGGAGGCGCAATTTCGCAGCCACTTGAAGGCGGTAAAGTATTGGGCCGCCCGTCAACCCAATATGCGTGTTCATTTTGTTAAATACAATGAAATGGTCATGTCCCCTGGCATGGTTTGCCCGCCCCTGGTTGAATTTTTGGATCTGCTGCTTGATGTACAGGCGATGCAGTCTGTGCCAAGCCAGTCCTTGTATCGAAACCGATTCTGATCGACCTCATAAAACCCATGACAACACTCACTTCCCGCCAACGCGTTCTTACCACCCTTAATCACGAAAAACCAGACCGTGTGCCAATTGTCCTTGGCGCGAGCAATGCCACAGGGATCAAAATGGTGACATACCGCCGCTTGAAGAAATTGCTCAACTTCGAAGCGCCCGAACGCTATCTTTATGAATTCCCCGAGCTTGGCACGGCGCTCATTGACGAACCCATGCTCGAACGCCTGCATGTGGATGTGCGCGGCGTCCTTGACCGTGAGCCGAAACATATCCTTGAGAGAAATGCCAACCGCGAACCCGATTCGATGTACTACAACTCGTGGGGGGCGGGTGTCACCAAAGCTGGACCTGACAACTGGTTTCCCTCCCACCATCCACTGGCTGAAACACACTCCATCGAAGACCTTGAGAAATATCCCTGGCCCGATATGGACGATCCCACCCGTGTGGCACACGTCCGGGCGGAGGCGCAAAAACTGCATCAAGAGGATCAATACGCCATCATGGCAACGCCCTGGCTGGCATTCCCCATGGAACGCGGATATGAAATGCAGCGCATGGACAAGTTCTTTCTCAACATGGGGCGGCACCCCGATTTTATACAGGCGCTTGTCAAAAAGACAGGCGAACTGTGCAAGACCCTCATGGGACACTTCCTCGATGAATGCGGCGATGTAATTGACATCATCAAGATCGGCGATGATCTTGGTATGCAGTCCAGCCTGCTGCTTTCGCCCAGGATGTACCGCGAATACATCAAACCTGTGCATGCTGATTACATTGCTTTTATCAAAGCGCGCACCAACGCCAAAGTATTCTTCCACACCGATGGCGATGTCTTCCCACTCATTCCAGATTTCATTGAAATGGGAATTGATATTCTTAATCCCATCCAAACCTCGGCGGGCAAAATGTCTAATTTGCCGGAGCTTAAAAAACAATTCGGCAAAGACTTGATCTTCTGCGGCGCCGTTGACACCCATCGCATCCTGCCGTTTGGCACGCCGGATGAAGTCCGCGCTGAGGTGAAACGCATTATCGAATTACTCGGCGAAGACGGCGGCTACATGCTCTCCTCCGTCCATACCGTGCTCGAAGATGTCCCCCCCGAAAACATCCTCGCCATGGTGGATGCAGTCGAAGAATTTGGATGGTATTAGAATTGGGATATGACCTTATCCCATGATTTTTTGCATGAACTGAAAAAACGCTTCACTGGCGACCTTCGGCTTGATCCTGCTTCCAAAGTTTTATACTCCACTGACGCTTCTGCCTACCAAATCCAGCCGTTGGGCGTTGCCCTCCCCAAAACCCAGGATGACCTGCAAGCCGCAGTCGAACTTGCATCCAAACATAAGATCCCGATTCTCCCCAGAGGATCGGGATCTTCGCTGGCAGGTCAAGCCATCGGCGAAGCGTTGATTCTGGATTGCTCCCGCTATCTTGATGCGATTATTGATGTCAACCCTGAAACCCATTCTGCCATTGTCGAGCCGGGCGTGGTGCTGGCGAATCTCAACCGCGCCGCCGCGAAGCATGGACTGATGTTCGGTCCCGACCCTGCTTCTGCAGAACGCGCCACGCTGGGTGGTGTGATCGGCAACAACGCCACAGGAGCGCACTCCATTTTATATGGCATGTCCGCAGATCACTTACTGGAAGCGGATGTGATTCTTTCAGATGGCTCTCTGCAAACATGGGGTGAAATCACAAAGGATAAATTAGGAAGGATGAAGGATGAAAAGGGAGTCAATCAGGCAATCATTTCAACTGCGCTGAAAATCAAAAAGGAGTGCGCCGGCATCGTGCAACAGCATTTTCCCAAAACCTGGCGCAACTCCGCAGGATATCGCCTGAACTACCTTTTGCCCTTTTCTTCGTCAAAGCCGCCGCGCTGGAATGGCGAATATCCGCCAATTCAGCCTTCATCCCTCAGCCTTCATCCTTTGCTTGCTGGCTCCGAAGGGACTCTTGCCGTCATTCGCAGGTTGAAAGTCAACCTCGTTCCCAAACCGAAATACACCATGTTGGGTGTATTGTCCTATGCGAGCATCGCCGAAGCCTGTGACGATGTTCCGCGTTTGCTGACGATGAACCCAAGCGCAGTGGAGTTGATTCCGCAGTTGATCCTGCATAATGCGCGCAGTTTGCCCGCGTATGCGCGTCAGATGGGCTGGGTGGTTGGCGACCCTGCCGCAGTGTTGGTGGTGGAATTTAGCGGGGAGCAACTGTCGGCGGTGAGGGAGGCGGCGCGCCGTTTGGGTGATGTGCTGACGATTGCAGAAACTGCGGAGGAGCAAAGTCGCATTTGGAACATCCGCAAGGTGGGGCTTGGGATTTTAGACTCACGCCCACAGTCCGCGCGCCCGATTGCGTTCATCGAAGATTGCGCCATTCCCGTGGAGCGATTAGGCGAATTTGTGCGCGAGATTGAGCGAATTTTGTCTGCGCATGGCACATACGGTGGAATCTATGCCCATGCTTCTGGTGGATGTTTGCATATTCGCCCAGTGTTGGATTTGCAGCGCGGTGAAGGGGTGCGCGCCATGCGCAGTATCATCGAGCAGGTTTTTGCCTTGACGATGAGTCTTGATGGCGCGATGAGCAGCGAGCACGGTGATGGCCTGGCGCGCGGTGAATTTATCGAGCGGACGTATGGGCGCGAGGTGACTGATGCCATGCGGTTGTTGAAAAGGGCGGCTGACCCACACAACATTTTGAATCCCAGAAAATTATTCGATGCACCGCCGATGGATACCAACCTGCGCTATGGCGAAACCTACCATGCAAAGGCGTGGACATCCAGATTGCATTTTGAGCATGAGCGCGGTCTGGAAGGCGCAATCGAATCATGTAATGGGCAGGGTGTGTGCCGAAAAACTTCGGGCGTGATGTGCCCATCCTTTCAGGCAACCCGTGATGAAGCATTTAGCACGCGGGGACGGGCAAACCTCCTTCGAGCGTTCATCACGTCGCATGGAAAAACCGATAATTTTAAAACTAAAATCGAAAATTCAGTTTACGCCTCTCTTGATCTCTGCCTTGCCTGCAAGGGCTGTACTTCGGAATGCCCCAGCGGCGTGGATATGCCGAGGTTGAAATATGAGTTCATGAACCGGTATTACAAGTCTCACCGCCGACCGTTGCGTGATTACTTATTTGGGTATTTTCATATTGCGGCAAAGATCATTAGTCCGTTTGCTCCATTGGCAAATTGGTTTATGCAAATGGGCTGGTCTAGGAAGTTGATCTCTCGTGCCCTGAATATTGCCGAGCAAAGATCATTTCCTGCCTTTAACCGCAGGCCACGCTTTCAGCATGTCGATCGCTGCGACAAAAAAATTATCTTCCTTTCCGATGTCTTTTCTCATTACATCGAACCCGAAGTGGAGGAGGCGGCTATCGAGATTCTGAATGCCTTTGGATATGATGTGAAAATCCTGCCAACCATCGGCGCGGGAGCCTCTCTGCTCTCGAAGGGATTCCTCGATGCCGCGAAGCGACATGCAGAAAAAGTTCTGAGCGAAATCCAACGCTTGGATGGCGGGGCAGGCTTGAGCGTAGTCGGATGCGAGCCTCCAGAGGTGTATTGTCTCAAGCACGAATACATATCCCTTTTGCCGGGTCGCCGTGAGGAAATCCAATCCCTCACAAAAAGGGTTTGGCTGGTGGATGAATTTATTTTGCGCGTAGTCAGTATAGGGAACTTTCTTCCCGATTCCAAATTAGACGACAAAAAACGCCTCACCCTTCATCCGCACTGCCACCAACGAGCAGAAGGACTCTCACCTGACGGATTACCCGCTGGCGTCTCTGCGACTGTGGCAATGTTGAAAATGTTCGGCTTCGATGCGGATGTGATCGATGCGGGCTGCTGCGGCATGGCTGGGACGTTCGGCTACGACGCTGAACATTATGAGCTTTCGATGTTGGTAGGTGAGTTGGGCGTGCTGCCAGGAGTTCGGGAAGTTGATGGACGAGAGGTACTTTCAACTGGCGCGGCATGCCGGATGCAAATAAAGCAGGGTGCAAATGTAAATGCGCGGCATCCGTTGTTGTTGGTGTGGGAGGAATTGAAAAACAGGCAGGCGACTCAGTAATCTGCTGCTTTATCTGCCGAACATATCTTTGAGCATCGGGTTGATGGCTGCCCAATTAGGGGCAAGTACCTGGGCTCCTTGTGAGGTTTGAAAGGGCACGACCATCTCGCGGGTGATCGTATTGGATTCGATACCCGTCACAAACGCCCTCAGCATGGCAATGGAAAGGCGCGGGTATTGCCAGATGGGAATGTTTGTGTCGATTGCCTGCCAGAGAGCTGGGATGAATTGCGGCAGGTTTTTCCACGAGGAAGGCTGGATCGCTTTTTTCAAAACGGCAGTCAATAGGACTTGCGTACCTGCCATGCGGCCAAAATCGTCACCCATGCTTCTATTACGCGCAAAGGCGAGAGCTTGTGTGCCCGTTAAGTGATGCGTGCCAGCGGGCAGCCCACCTGTGGGGGAGTCCAGTTGAATATCCACTCCGCCAAGGGCGTCCACGATGGAGATCATTTCCACCATGTGGATCACAGCGTAGTAGCGCACTGGCACATCGAAATTCTGATGGATGGTTTTCAAAGCCGCATCGGGACCTGACCCGGGCTGGTTTGCCTCTGCAAAGAAGTACGCCGTATTGATACGTTGTTCGCCGACGTTTGGCACTTGCACCCACAAATCACGCGGGATCGAGAGCATACCAACGTAAGGTTTGAGCGGCACAACTGTGGCAAGGATGATCGTATCGGTGCGGCCGGCGCTTCCGCGTTCGGGGGAAATGTCGGTGCCAAGCAGGAGGATGTTCGTGCGCAGTGGAGCGAAAAAATAGGCTGCAATGAATAGGATGAGGATGAGTCCCCAATTCTTTTTTCGTTTTGTCACAGGGACAGCGCGCACCGCCTGAAATTCATTCAGGCTGCGTGTTGGTTGGGTGTTTTCTAACATGGTTGGGATTGTATGTGTGTTTTGTGAATCCCATATGAGAGGGGTGGCTGGGATTATGTTCATGAATCAAAACTATTTAAACGATAAGGCAGCCCGTTGACGGGGCTGCCTTATCGTTGACAGGGATTATTCGGATGGGATCATCACCATTGCAATCAGGTAGATCAAAATCCCTGGTACACCTCCGGGGATGAGGGCGATAAGAAATGCGAGGCGAAACCAGAAGGAACTGATGCCAAAGAATTCGGCAAGTCCACCGCACACGCCCGCCACGATGCGGTTGTTTTTTGATCTGCGCAAGGCTTGTCGTTGTGTGTTCATTTTTTCTCCTTTTTTACACCCATTTATACGCTGGTTGTTTAGAAAGGTTGCGAGACTGACTCAAGGTGTATAATGCAACGCTTGAAATCTTGAGGTAGGAAGAAAAAAATGGACTTGGCTCTTTTGTACGAAATTATCGGCTATATGGGCTCCTTGCTCGTAGCCTTCTCGCTGACAATGAAATCCCTGCAGCGTTTGCGGATCATAAACATGATCGGCGCAATATTTTTTATCATCTACGGTTTGTTGATTGGCGCGCTGCCCATTGCGCTGCTCAATGGACTCACCCTGTTTGTCAATGTCTATAACCTTTGGCGTATGTGGCAGCAGAAGGATTATTTCACCTTGATGCAGGTCCGCGCTGACAGCGCTTATTTGAAACGCTTCCTTGAGTTCTATCGCAGGGAAATCTCGGAGTTTATCCCCACCTATCAATTCAAACCTGGGGACGACCAGGTGGTGGTGTTTATCCTGCGTAATATGATGCCCGTGGGTTTGGTTATCGTTAAACCAGAAGGCGATACAGCGCGTATTTTCCTTGATTTTGTCATCCCCGGCTATCGCGATTTTCGAGCGGGCAAGTTCCTCTTTGATGAAAGCGCCGAGTTTTACCGTCAACTGGGAATTGCGCGTGTTTCCACTGCTCCCGGCAGCAAGAAGCACGAGACTTATATAAAACACATGGGGTTTCAAATGGAAGAAGATGGCAGGTATTATTACGAACTTCCCACCCGTGTGATTCGAGAGAGAATTTAGCCGACAAGTATTATTCAAAACGAAAACGGATTCGAATCTTGAACAAGGAGAAACCATGAAATATGTAGCGCTTTTACTTGCTCTTATCGTTGTTGCCTGCCAGTCTGCCCCTGGCATTGGTGTAGCGCCTACGGAAGATTCGGCGCGGCCAATGGAGGTCATTGAAACCCCCGTTGTGACTTTGGCTCCCCTTGAATCGCTTCCCACCGGACCGATCAGCATGGTTGCCATTGGCGACAGTTTGACCGAGGGTGACACCGACGAAACCGGACTCGGATATACGGGTCGCGTGTTGGATGCTGTTATTCAGCGGCATCCTGATTCGACGATGGTCAATCTGGGAAAATCGGGTTGGAATTCGGATGCGCTGATCAATGGCGACCAGGGACTGGATGGTCAGCTGCCGCGCGCGGTCAACGAGGTGCAAGCGGCTGTCTCGAATGGTCGCAGCGCAGTTGTGTTTGTGTGGATCGGCAGTAATGACCTGTGGTATTTATATGAGTATGGCGGGGATGTGACCGACGAGCAGGAACAGCAGGACCTTGAACATTTCTCATCCAACATGGACGTGATTCTTAGTCAGTTGCGCGGCGCTGGCGCACAGGTGCTGGTTGCCCTGTTGGATGATCAAGCGAAGCGTCCGATTGCCTTGCGGGGCGAGGCATTTTTGGAAATTACGCCTGGCGAACTGGCGCGGATGTCCCTTCAGGCGCAGCGTTACAACAATGCCATCATCGAAAGGGCAGCGCTTCATGGCGCGCTGCCAGTGGATTTTTACAACACGGATATTTTTACAAATGCTGACTTGCTGTATTACGATGGAAACCATCCCAACACAGCAGGATATGAGCGTATCGCAGAGATATGGCTCGATTCGCTTGAGACGCTTCTCCCCTGATTGTTCACGTCAAGGACTGTTCAACGCAAACGCGGCGATGCCGAATGCGATTGCCACGTTAAACGAACGTTTTTCCCCGTTCATTGGAATGAAAAAAACTTCATCACACAAGCTGAGCAAATCAGGGTCTACTCCCGTTATTTCGCTGCCGAGCACAAGCGCCGTGTTTTTCTTTTCACGTTTGCTGTGCATGGAAAGTGGTTTTGATCTTGCATCCTCTTCGAGCGCCTGAACCTTCCAGCCTTCGCCCTTTAATCCCTGCGCCAGACTCACCGCGTCCTTGTGATATGACCATGTGACCGTTTCTTCCGCGCCGAGTGATGTCTTTTTTACCGCCTCATGTTCAGGTGTGGGCGTGATCCCGCATAAATAAGCATGGTCAAACCCGAAGCCATCCGCGCTGCGCAGAATCGAGCCGACATTCCACGCCGAGCGGATGTTGTCGAGCAGGACTGCAAAGATGAAATCATGCTTTGCCGCGACTCTTTCCCGCTTCTTGTTTTCTTCCAAAACGGATTTTTTCAAAACGACCCGTGTCTCGCCCAAACACTGCGGACAGCGGCTGCCAAAGGAATGCCCCTCTTTGATGGGGTAGCGCAAGCCGCAGGAATTGCATCGTCGAATTTCAAAAGTGGATGGGGGCATCTTTCAGAACGCTCGAGTGGTGGGCTTGCCCCGCTTACTTGGGGATCTTGAGCTCAAAATAATCAAACATAGCGGGGATGGTTAGAACTTCGTTATTCTGTCCTGCGAAAAGTCCAACCTGTACCACCTTGATGTCAACCGGGCCTTGAAATGAGCGATACCATACCGCGCCGTTTGGGCTTGTAAATACGCTGATGGTTCCGGCTTGAACAATCACGCGGATTACCAAAGCGTTTTCGGTGAATGACATTGAATTTCGGGGTAATGTGAATTTACCGTTTTTGTAAATGTCAACATAAAACCCCGGGCCAGGACAACCCACTACCGGCGGGCAATATCCAAGACCCACCTGTAGATAATCGCGCGTGGATTCGAGCAGGACAATGCCTGCAAACTGGTCGCTGTCATCGGGCGAATAATTGAGGCTGGCTTCCACGATGAAATCGCCTTCCGGGGCGTTCCTCACCAGCACATTCTTCGCTGTTCCCAAATTTATATATCCCGATTCGGCGTGGATCTGCAAGAATCCTGGGAATTGAACCAGATTCCAGGCGGCGGGATTCTCGTTCAGCCACTGCCATCCAGGTTCGAGATCGGAATTAAAATCATCCCGGAAGACCGTTTCGGCATTATTTGCATCAGGGGTTTCGGAAGAGGGTGCGGTTGCAGTTATTATTACCGGTTGAGGTGTGGCCGTCGAAATCTCAACCCTCCCCGCTTGCGGTGTGGGCGGCTGAATGGCGGTTTCACATCCGCTTGTTAGTAGGAAAAGGATCAGCACAGGCAGGTAAAGAGGTTTCATCAGAACTCCCCTTCTATTCTATTGTATTTTCTCGATTTTTGCACCTTAAAACCCAATACTTCAGACAATCTGTTTCAACTTGAACAGGCTCTCAATTTTCTGAGCTGTGACAATACCTATGAAACAACCGCCCCGAAGGCTTGGAAAACGGCCAAAGTCTTTTAGAAAACCCTCGGGACGTTCCATCCTTCAGCTCATTTGCGAAGTAACTGCGCCTTTCAGTTGAAACATACCCAAATCAAAGCACATCGGCAGCTTTCAACTTTCCAACCTGCAGTCTTTCGAGTTTCCCCAGCCCGGTCTCGGTAACGATCCTTGGCACGATCTCCTCCCACCCAATTGCCATTAAGTGGATCCCGCTCACGCCTTGTTTGGCCTTGATCTTTTCGATTAACTCCAGTGCGATTTGCACTCCTTCTTCCTGCTCGTTCCCTTGCTCCTTTGCCGCTTCCATACGCTTGAGAATTTTTTCAGGCACGAACACGCCGGGGATTCTTTTATGCATGTATGCGGCTGTTTTGTAATTCTTCAGCGGTGTAATACCGATCAAAATATAGATCTTATCCAGAATATTTCGCCGGGCAATCTCGTTCAGCCATTCGTCGAGCGCGTCTGCATCGAAGACCACGTTGGTTTGGAAGAACTGCGCGCCTGCATTAACCTTCTTCTGCTCGCGCAAGGACTGGAATTTCATGTTGGATGCAAATGGCGATGCCGCCGCACCGAGGAAATATTTCGGGGGAGCTTTGATCTCGCGTCCATCGAGATATTTCGCTTCATCGCGCAACCGACGCAGGACCCACAGCATTTGAATCCCATCCAGATCGACAACATCCATGCGCCCCTGCGGCCCAGGCCCCAGCGCCATACTATCACCCGTCAGGCACAGCATGTTGCGCACGCCCAATGCCGACGCACCCATCACACTCGATTGTAAATTGACGCGGTTATGGTCACGCCCCGTGATCTGCATGACAGGGTCAGCGCCCAATTCCAATGCGATCTTGCTGCACGCCACGGACGACATGCGCGGTATTGCAGACGCGCTATCGGTGAAGTTGAGCGCCGCCACATACGGCTTGAGCATTTCGATATTTTGTTTCAGTTTTTCAGTGTTGATGGAGAGGGGAGGGGTGACTTCCGCAGCGACGACGAACTCGCCTGCCTTGAGTCTGCGCTCCAATTCGGAGGCGGGTTCGTCATATTTTGGCGCGTGATATTCCGCATCATCCTGCCACCAATCGGGCTGGCGCACAGGCTTGAAGATGGAATCCAATGTTTGAGTAACAGAACCAGCTTTCCCGGAGGTCAGACCCGATGCAATGGTTTTCAATCCGATCTTGTCTGCTTGTTCGAACACATCCCCCCAGGAGTCTGTCCCCGCTTTTTTCCAATCCATGGGCGGCAGCACTTCGAGTAATAGCGCCTCGCGTCCAAGTTTGAATGACCGCTCATAAATCTTGTACCAAATGCACGGGCGGGATTCGTCCACGTAGCATTTTTCGGGCGTCGAGCCGCCGCAGGGTCCGTTGCGTAAACCCTTTGGACATTCCATCGGGCAGATGAACGCGGTTTCCTGCAAGAGGCAGTTGCCGCACATTCGACACCCGAAAAGCGGACCTTTGACCGCCAGTTCGATCTTCGCGAGCGCGCGTTTTTTGAACGGCTGGCGTTGGAATGGCATGAACGGCGGTTGATAGCGGCGACCTGGGGTGAATCCGGGCATGGAACTATCTCCTGAAGATTATATATTATATATAATCTTACCCGAACTGGATTTTTTTGAAAAGGCGTAAAGTGCCCGAAGGGTAAAGTGCCCGAAGGGTAATGTACCCGAAGGGTAATGTACCCGAAGGGTATAATTTTGAGGATGAAACGATTTGCTACTTGGATACTAACCCCGCTTCTCTGCTTAACGGTTGGCTTGCTCCCGTCCATACAAGCGGATGCCCAGCCTGGACATTTTTCTCCCAACCTCAGCGCCCAAGCTCTGATCGCGGAAGTGAACGCCTTGCGTGTGTCCAATGATCTTCCGCCTCTTCAGGTCAACTCGATTCTGATGCGTACCGCCCAAACTCACGCGGACTACATCTCCGGCACCGGTGTGATGACCCAGTTCGGCGCGGACGGTAAACGACCATACCAGCGCGCGCTTGATGCAGGCTATGCAGTGGCAGGGGATATTTCCTTGGGCGGCGTGTTTGCCGAACTGATTCACTCTGGCACAAACCTTACACCTGTGACCGTGGTCAATGCCTGGAAGGGCGCTCCGAATCAATTGAAAGTGATGCTTTCGTCCGAATTCAAGGATGTTGGCGCAGGCATGGCGGTTGTAAATGGCGTAACGTATTATGTTCTGGATGCGGGCGCGCAGAGTGACGCGGCTGTCACGTCCACGCCGGCGATTCCAGGGTTGTTCGTGATTTCCACTGCCGGGGCCAGAGGAACCCCGGAAGTTTCGCTCATCGTCAGTACGCCCCAGCCGAACGGCGAAGTGTTCCATGTCATCAAAAAGAATGAAGCATTATGGAGCATCGCAGTGGCATACGGGGTCGCGGTTGACGAATTGAAGCTCCTCAACCGGCTTGCCACCGACGAAATTTTTGAAGGACAAACGCTTCTGGTCCGCGCCGCGCACACGGAAACCCCGCCTCCCACCGAAACGTCCACTATGACAGCTACGCTTGGAATCCCGACCTCCACTGCAACTTTGCCGCCCTCTCCAACTTCAACAACCACCGCAACACCCGTCCCAGTGGCGCCTGCATCCCTGCGGAGCGGGGGAGTCGTGGTTGGCATCATTGTCCTGGTTGCATTGTTGGCAGCAGCGATTGGCTCCCTGCTTGGCAGGAAAAAAGCCGCAAAAGCAGTGGATTAACATCATGTGCTTTCCATTACATCCTGACTAACCTTTATTTGACTCGTCTGATATACTCCATGTTGTGAAAAATATCACAAACAAAGAAAGAGGTAGCCTATGACTGAAGTTAGAATTGACTCATTATTGCCTGCCGAAATGGCAACCCGTGCGGAGTATCTCGGTGTCCGCAAGGCGGAGATGCCAGCCTTCACCATGTTGATGCTTTCCATTTTGGCGGGCGCGTTCATTGCCTTGGGTGCGATCTTTGCCACCACGGTTGCAGCAGGCGGCATGTCTGTTACGGATGCAAGTGGGGCAGTGACGTATTCCACAGGCCTTCCATACGGCGTCACGCGTCTGCTGACCGGGCTTGTTTTTTGTCTCGGCCTCATCCTCGTAGTGGTGGGCGGCGCGGAGCTGTTCACTGGCAACAACATGATCGTCATGGCGTGGGCCAGCGGCAAGGTGACCGGACGAGCGCTACTACGAAACTGGGCAATCGTGTATTTTGGGAATTTCCTTGGCTCCATCGGTACGGCGGCGCTGATGTTCATTTCCAGGCAATACACCTTTGGTTCAGACGCAGTCGGGATCACCGCATTGCGCATCGCAGTGGGAAAAAGCGACTTTGAGTTTATGCAAGCTGTTGCGCTTGGCATTCTATGTAATGCTCTTGTGTGCCTTGCGGTCTGGCTGACCTACAGCGCCCGCACCACGCTGGACAAGATCATGTCCATTATTTTCCCGGTCACAGCCTTTGTGGCCGCGGGATTTGAGCACAGCATTGCCAACATGTACTTCATCCCGTATGCACTGCTGGTGAAGGGATTTGATCCTGAGTACATGGCCAAGATCGGCGATAAGGTGGCTAACCTTGATGCGCTTACCTGGCAGGCGTTCTTTATCAAAAATCTGATTCCTGTTACCATTGGGAATATCATTGGTGGAGCGGTCCTTGTGGCTGCCATCTACTGGATCGTATTCCTGCGAATAAAGAAGGACTAAAAAGGAGAAGCCATGAAAGCGTATGTCATGATCAAAGTCCGTGCCGGGGATGTCAAAGATGTAGTGAACCATCTCCGCAAGATCGAAGACGTTGTTGAAGCTCACATGACCTTCGGCCCGTATGATGCGGTTGCCGTTGTGGATACCGCCGATATTGCCAAACTCGGCAGGATCACTGCGCTGGAGATCCAACCCATCCCCGGTGTGGAGCAGACCCTCACCTGTCTGGCAGTGGACGTATAAATAACAACCTGCCTGTTGATTAATTTCGGGCTGGTGAAAACCAGCCCGATTTTTTTAGTAGAATTCTCTACCGTACACGCAAACCCTAAAGCCTGTCCTGAGCTTGTCGAAGGGGTCTCCTTTTCCTTCGCAGATTCTCGATTCGCCGAAAAGACCTTTAGGGTTTCTTTGCGAGGAAAATGTACGGTAGAGAATAGTAGAATAGACCAGCTTCCCAGAGATCCCCATGAAACGACTTGACCAGTTAACGTTTATACGGTTTGGCATGGTTATGATGATCGTGCTGTACCATGGCTACGGCGGGATCTATACCTCGCTCCTGATGCGCCTGCCCTTTTTTAGCGCGCTGCTTGGGTCGGCAACAACGGCAGTTGGGTATATGTACGTCCTTTCCGGCTTTGTCATGTCGCTGGTCTATTATCGTCCTTTGGAAAAATTCGATATTGTCGCGTATTGGAAAGCGCGTTTTGTCCGAATTTATCCGTTGTACCTGATTGCGTTTTTGTTGATCTGTTATTACTATCTCGATGCCATCCTTAATATCAAACCGCAAAAGATTTTAGCGAACCTTTTCGTCATTCAAGCCTGGATCCCTGCCTACTCTCAATCCTTTAATTATCCAGCCTGGTCTGTAACTGTCGAACTCTTCTTTTATTTTATTTTCCCCTTTTTTATCCTTTGGGCGTATCGGCAGCCCGTGAAGAAATTGATCTGGGCCGCGCTTGGGTTTTGGGCGGTCAGTCAGGTGGTGTACCAGGTGTTGTGGATCGGTTATATCGATACCCAGCGTACCTTTATCTTGTATTTTCCATTATTTCACCTAAACTCATTTATCATGGGCGCGGTTGGAGGAATCTGGTACCTGCGCGAAGGGCGGCAAAGACAGCTTAACCCGGCCTTGATCCTGTCTGTTTTAACGGCAAGTTTCCTGTTATTGGTTGGTTATTTAATTGTCAGCATGTCTTTCCTTCCCGCCCTGCCTCATGGATCTCAACCCATGGCTGGTTTGCTTGCGCCGTTGATGATCCTTTTTATTGTTTCTTTGGCAATGGATGAATCAAGGGTATCGAAATTTCTCAATCATCCCTGGTTGGTAAATCTGGGGGAGACATCCTATGCGATTTATATTTTGCATGTGCCGGTCATTTGGCTGTTCGAAAGATATGTTTTCGATTCTTCATTTTCCAACCCTGAAAGAGTTTTCGCAATGTCGGCGGCGCCCCTGATCATAGTGGTTGGATTGCTGATGTATTTTTTCGTGGATACCCCACTCCGCAAATGGTTGAAAAACACCCTTCCACACATCAATATCCCGCTTTTCCTCCTGGACTTGACGGTGGTTCCAACTTCGGTGTTTCTTTCCTTCCACCTGCGCTTTGGCGAGGGACGCGAATATGATTCCTACCTGGTCTTGATCAGGTTGTTGTTCTGGTCTGCGTTTTTTCTGCGCGCCGCGCTTTCCATAGTCTTTCGCACATTCGACCCTGGCGTGTTGCGCCTCCCGTTATTTCAAGTAACCCGTTCCGTGTTTATTTCCACCATGCTTGGCTCGCTGGTCCTTACTGCGATCGGGTATGTGGGCTTTTACGCGGGTCTGTACGAAAACTTTCCCCGCAGTGTCCTGGTCATGGACTGGCTGATCGTCTTTTCGGCCTCCATGTTTGTCAGGATGTTGTTTCGTGTCTGGCTTGCAAAATATTCCAGCCTTGTGCCGCAGTTATAAAGCGTTCTGCTGCTCGTTTATGGTATCCTTAATTCCCCGCTTATGAAAAATTTGTTTCGCATTGCACCCTTCCTGAAACCCTATACAGGGCAGATTGCATTGACCTTATTGACCCTGCTGACACTCACGGGACTCAATCTGCTTGTGCCGCGCATCATTCAAAACGTGATCGATGATGGACTCCTGCGCGGCGACTCGACGTACCTCATCCGCTCCGCGTTTCTTTTGCTTGGACTTGGGCTTGGTTCTGCGCTTCTGAGCCTGGTCAACCGTTACAGCGCGGAATGGGTTGCCGCCCACGTCGGCTTTGACTTGCGTAACCGCATGTACGACCATATCCAGTACCTGCCGTTCGAATATCATGACCATGCCCAGTCGGGACAGTTGATCTCGCGCTGCATCGAGGACGTGCGCGCCATCGAGCGGTTTTCCGGCTCATCCATCGCGGAACTTGTGCGCTTTGTGTTGTTGACCGTCGGAATTCTTTTTGTCATGCTTTCCGCTAATGTGACCCTGGCGGTGATCGCGCTCCTGCCGATGATCCCATTGGTCCTGATGACAGGGAGTTTCGGCGCGCGTATCGGCAAACTCTTCTTTGCTGTGGATGCGGCTGTCGGGGAAGTCTCCAACCGCTTGCAGGAAAATGTGACGGGTGTGCAGGTCGTCCGGGCGTTTGCGCGTGAGAATTATGAGATCAAACGTTTTGAAGCCGCCAACATGGATGTGTTCCGCAAGTGGGTCAAGGTCGTTGATGAATGGGCAAAGATCATGCCGACCACCAACTGGTTGACTACGCTCGGTACGATTCTCATCCTTTTCTTCGGCGGACAAATGGTGATGGAAGGAACGATGACCATCGGCGCCGTGGTGGCATTCAATGCCTACATCCTGATGATGGCGGAGCCTGCCCAGGCGCTGACGGGGCTTGTCAACGCGGGCGGCGAAGCCGCGGCAGGCGCTCAAAGGGTATTCGAAGTTTTGGATGCAGAACCAGCCATCCATTCCAGGAAAGAGGCGGTGATTTTATCCGCATTGAGCGGTGAAGTCGAATTCCAAAATATTTCGCTGAAATATCAGGATGAAAAAACCGAGTCGCTTTCGGATGTCAACGTGCGTGTGAAGCGAAATCAGATCGTGGCGCTGATCGGGCCGACGGGTTCGGGCAAGACTTCGCTGGTGAATTTGATCCCGCGTTTTTACGATGTGACCGACGGCGTGGCGCTGGTGGACGGGTACGATGTGCGGGATGTGGAATTAACTTCATTGCGAAAACAGATCGGCATTGTGCTGCAAACTTCGCTGTTGTTCTCGGATACCATTCGCGGAAATATTGCCTACGGCAGGCCTGACGCAACGGAAGAGGAAATCATCGCCGCCGCAAAAGCTGCGCAGGCGCATGAGTTCATCACTGGTTTTACAAAGGGATATGACACCATCGTCGGCGAACGCGGCGTGACCCTTTCAGGCGGGCAGCGCCAGCGTGTGGCAATTGCGCGCGCCCTGCTGATGGACCCGCGCATTTTGATCCTGGACGACTCGCTTTCGAGTGTGGATACGCAAACCGAGAAACTGATTCAGGCCGCACTGGACACATTGATGGAAGGACGTACAACCTTTGTGATCGCGCATCGTTTGAGTACCGTCCGCCGCGCCGATCTGATTTTGGTAATGGACAAGGGGCGGATCGTGGAACGCGGTACGCACGCTGAACTGCTTGCGGGCGGCGGGCTGTACAAGGAAATCCACGACCTGCAATTGATGCAGCGCGATTCGTTTGCGGAAGAGATGAGCGAGATCGAACCGATCTTCGGCGAGAAGCCCGCGCACGAAAATACGATTTATTCCAATCGCTCCAATTCAGGGTGATGCTCCCAACCACCCAACCACCCAACCACCCAACTATCAAACCACCCAACTACATGACCAAAATCATCCCTCCCGCATTTATCACCCAATCCGAAGAGCAACTGGATAAAGGCTACGACCCCAATGTTGCGCGCGGACTGTTGCAATTCCTCAAACCGTATGCCGGGCGCATGTCTTTTGCGCTGGGGCTGATGGTCATTGTTACGGCGGCGGCGGTCTCGGGACCGTATTTCATCAAACTGGCAATTGACGATGGCATCAATGCCAAAAACCCGATTGCCTTGCGGAATATCGCGCTGGCGTATCTCGTTGTATCCATCCTCCAACTGGGGCTGAACTATTGGCGCGTGCGCATCATGGCAAGGGTTGGTCAGCACATTTTGTATGATGTGCGCACCACCATGTTCGACCACCTGCAAAAACTTTCGTTGAGTTTCTATAACCGCTACAGCGTGGGGCGCGTCATCACCCGGGTGATCAACGACGTGGGAACGCTGCGTGAATTCATCACCTGGGCGGTTCTGGCAATTGTCCGCAACCTGCTGGGGATTGTCGGCACGCTGATCGCGATGCTGACTTTGAATCTCAAATTGTCCCTGCTGACCTTCGCGGTGCTGCCATTCATGGTGCTGGCGACGGTACTCTTCCGCAAGGCGGCGCGCAAGAACTATCGCAAAGTCCGCGCGGCGGTTTCGTGGACGAACTCGGTGCTGGCGGAAAACGTCAACGGGGTGCGTGTGGTGCAGGCGTTCTCGCGGCAGAAACATAACTCGAACTATTTTGGCGGGTTCGTCAATCGCTATTTTCTCGAAACCAGCATGGACGCGGCGCGGCTGGCGGCATTGTTCACGCCTGTGGTGGATGTGCTTGGCGCGCTGGCAACCGCCCTGATCGTTTATATCGGCGGAACTGCGGTGTTGGGCGAGTCTATTACGGCGGGTGTGTTGATCGCGTTCGTGCTGTACATTGACCGCTTCTTCGAACCCATCCGCGACCTGAGCCGCCGCTTCGATACGCTTCAATCCACGATGGCGGGCGGCGAGCGCATCCTCGAATTACTCAACACGCCGGTCGAAGTTCGGGATGCGGAAAATGCGTCAGAAATGAAACCAATTATCGGCGCGGTGCGATTCGAGAATGTCTCCTTCCATTATTCCGATGACCCCACGCTCGTCCTCGATCAAATTCAGCTGGATGTAAGCTCCGGCAAGACGGTGTCCTTCGTCGGTGAGACGGGCGCGGGCAAGACGACCATCGTCAAATTGCTGACGCGCTTCCACGACCCAACGGATGGCGGCGTGCTCGTAGACGGTGTGGACTTGCGGACAGTGACTCAGCAATCGCTGCGTCGGCAGATGGGCATGGTGCTGCAAGACCCGTTCCTGTTCAATGGCACGGTGAGGGAAAATATTTTATTCGGTCGTTTGGACGCGAATGATGAAGACGTGATCGCCGCTGCAAAAGCAGTCGGCGCGCATGACTTTATCGTGAATTTGAAGAGCGGCTACGAAACTTCCGTGGAGGAGGGCGGCGCGACCTTGAGCGTGGGACAGCGTCAGTTGATCTCGTTCGCGCGCGCCCTGCTGGCGAACCCGCGCATCTTGATCCTGGATGAAGCCACTTCCTCGGTGGATATGCAGACCGAGCAGGTTATTCAAACCGCATTGGCGCGTTTGTTGAAGGGACGTACGTCGTTCGTGATTGCGCATCGCCTGTCCACCATTACCAGTGCAGACAAGATCGTGGTGATCGAAGGCGGCAGGATTGCAGAGCAGGGAACTCATGCGGAACTGCTTGCCAGACAAGGTAAGTATTTTGAACTTTATAAAACAGGGTTTCAGGATTGATTGTCCTGCGCCTGCTCGGGGGAAAAGCGCAATTTGCACCCTGCGGGCATGATACGACCGTGGGCGTTATATAATGTGCGCATGGATTCCATAATGTTCCGCGCCCATGCGGCGCAACGAATGTTTGAACGCGAGATTTCTGTAAAGAAAGTCCGTGAGGCGCTGAAGACGGCGGATGTGATCGAGGATTATTCGTCCGAGATGCCTGAGCCGAGCCGCCTGCTGTTTGGGATGCAGGGGAAGCGTCCGTTCCATGTGGTGGCTTCGGAAAGCGATACCCAAACCACGGTGATCACGGTTTATCTGCCTTCCCCTGATAAATGGAAGAAAGACTCACGGAGCCGCCGATGATCTGTCTTGTATGTCGGGAGGCGCAGACGATTTCCGGTGTTACCTCCATACACTTTGAGCGGGATGAATTTAAGGCGCTGATCCGCGAGATCCCTGCACAGGTTTGTCCGGTGTGTGGAGAGTCGTATTTGAACGAAGTCGTCACGGCGGGCTTGTTGGAGCAGGTTGGGAAAATGTTTGCAGAAGGTGAGTTGGATATCGTTCAGGCGTACACGTGAAAAAGGCATTTTCCAATGCACTGGTTTTTCCGGCTGCCTGCTCTTGCGCCGCTGTTCGACCGTGAATGTCGCGGCTTTATTCGTGGATGGTTTGGGCGGAATACACGCAAAGGCTGCCAGCATTACCCTTTTCCCTCACCCCAATGTGCAAGAATTATTACCACAAAGAGTCACGAAGGAAAACCTTTTCATTATTTAACCAGCAATTCCAAATCTAAAATTATGTAGAAGGCAAAGATGCCAAACCTTAACGCAAAGACGCAAGGCCGCAAGGCTTTTTTAGGATTGCCCCTGCGCCAGATGGTACTCTTGCCGATTCCGTCGAGGAAAGGTCAAAATCTTAGCGTCTTGGCGGCTTTGCGTTGAGATTGTTAGATTTTCTCTACCGTACACGCAAACCCTAAAGGTCTCCTTTTCCTTCGCAGATTCTCGATTCGCCGAAAAGACCGTTAGGGTTTCTTTGCGAGGAAAATGTACGGTAGAGAAGTTAGATTCAGATTTTGAATTGCTGAAGATAAATCCTTCGATGAACTCAGGACAAGCTTTGTGGTGCAGCGCAAAATAAATTTTGCGGTACAGGTTATGGCAATTGTTTGATGACGCAGAAGGTCGCTCCCATGCGGGAGATTTCGATGAACGCGGGTTCGTCACGCAGGAAGCGCCTGTCTTCATTGGAGCGGGAACTGGCGAGGTAGAAGTCGCCTGATTGCATGTCTTGTTGTTCGGTACGAAAATCGCGGATGATGATGTTCGGGCTCGCATAGTACGCGGCGATGTATGGTTCACGGCGGACAAAGAGTTGTGCCCCCGCTGGCGCTTCATCATTGAACTGGATGACTGCTTCGCGATAACAAGTCAGCCAATACTCCGTTTCATAGTTACGGAAGACACCGCCAACTCCGCCCGCGAGGTTATTGTAGTAGACATATTGGTAGGGGTGCAGTTGAACGATGGGCAGAATACCGAATGCAAGCACGGCGAGAGTGAATAGACTTCTTTGCCATGCTTGTTTGAGCCATGAAAACAGGGCATCAAATGCAAAGCCTGCAAAGATAAAAACCGGGGGCAGGATAAACAGAAAGTGACGGAAGCCGTCATACATGGCAGGGCGGCGCAGGAGAACATAGGCGAAGGGGATCAGAAACCAGAATATGAGCAAGGCAAGCGTGAGCCTGCGTTTAGTGTCCGCTTTCCAGAAGGCAATCAGCCCGCCGAAGCCTGCCAGAAGCCAGACAGGTTCGGTCAGCGTGTAGCCAAGCAACATAGGCAGGTAGCGGCGCGGAATTTCGTCTGCGCGGTAATTTTCGCCCGCAAAGAGCACATTCAACTGAGTCGGATTATCCGACATGAAGACGAAGACCTCGATAAATTTACCGATTGGGTCAAGCCAGAGATAAGGCCAGGAGATGAACATCACCGCGATGGAGATAATTGCGTATAGCCAGATTGGAACTAGATTTAGGAGCGCAGACTTTAGTCTG
>JAUXWL010000633.1 GCA_030680155.1 Anaerolineales bacterium | reverse complement strand
ACAGCAAATAGCCCGGCAGTTTGCCGGAATTTGCTCACCCCTGCTTTGAAATCAAATACATCATGCGCAGGATTTTCAGTTCATCGTAAGTCAATGTGCCGTTCAATTTTTCATATACAGGCTTGAGATACGTTGGGCTGAATTCATCAAACGCATCAAAAGCCGCTTGCTGCTGTTCGGGTGTGGCGGAAATCAACGCCTGCAAATCTGCGCCGTTGCGAAGTTGATTCCCCGCCGAAACATATTTCGTAAGATGTTCAAGGATCGTTCCCATTGTCACCTGATGGCGTTCCATTAAACCCTGAACGCTCGCGCCTTCATGGAACGCCTGTGCGATCAATAGCGTGCGCCCGCCAAGTTCGCCAGACTCCACAGTCTTTTCCCTTTTAGGAGTGGAACTGGGGGAGGGCGGCGTTTTTTCATTCAAACTCCGCTTCTCGCAAAATGCCTTGATGACAGCCAAAAACGCGCCGCCGTATTTCTCCGCCTTCGCCTGCCCCACGCCGGAAATGTTCAACAAACTCCCCGTCGACTGGGGGTAATACGCTGCCATCTCGATCAGGGTCTTATCCGAAAAAATAACATACGGCGGGACCTTCGCCTCATCCGCCATGTCTTTGCGCTTCTGGCGCAGGATGGCGAAAAGCGCGTTGTTGTACTCGATCTCGACTTTCTTCTCTCTCGATTTTTTGACCCGCTCCGCCGCTTCCTGGACGACGCCCATAATTGACTGCCGTTTCCGAAGCGACTCCAACGCCCTGGCAGTGAGACTCAGCGTGTGGAATTCGCCCTCCTGCTGCAGATATCCCATCTGCACCAGTTGACGGGCGAGATGCATCCATTGCTTTTTGTTCATCTCCCCGCCGATGCCATGTGTGGATAATTTCTCATGACCCCAGCGCAGGACTTTCTCGTTTTTCGAGCCAAGCAGGATATCCGCGATGTGACCTGCGCCGAATTTCTCATCCGCGCGTTTGACGCAGGAGAGGAATTTTTGGGCAGGGATGGTGATGTCTGTCAGCGTGGTCGGGGCGGAGGTGCAGTTGTCGCAGGTGGAGCAGTTGTCGGCGGAGTAGGACTCGCCGAAATAATTCAGCAGCGGTTTGCGGCGGCAGGTGAATTCATCCTCCGCATAGCGGACAATGGCGTTCAAGCGCTGCATGGCGACGCGCTGCTCTTCGCCCGTTTTTTGCTCGATGAAATAATTGAGCTTGGCGACATCCGAATAACTGTAAAGAAGCAGGCAGTGCGCGGGCAGACCGTCGCGACCGGCGCGTCCGATCTCCTGGTAATAACCTTCGATACTTTTGGGCAGGTCGTAATGAATGACAAAGCGCACGTTGGGTTTGTTGATACCCATGCCGAATGCGATGGTGGCGACGATGATCTGCACATCATCACGGATGAAGGCTTCCTGGTTTCTTTTTCGTTCCGCATCATCCAGCCCTGCATGATAGGGGCGCGCAGAATATCCCTTTGAGGCGAGATAGGCGGACAGCTCATCCACCTGCCTGCGCGAGAAGCAATAGATGATGCCCGACTGATCCTTGTAGCGTTGCAGAAGTTTGATGGTTTGCGCGTTGGCGTCTCGTTTTGGGGCAACTTCGATGTAAAGATTGTCGCGGTTGAAACTGGCGACGAACTCGTTGGTGTTCGAGAATTTGAGCGTGCCGCGGATATCCTGCCGTACTCTTGATGTGGCGGTGGCGGTCAGCGCGAGACAGACCGCATCCGGAAAGCGTTTGCGGACTTCGACGATCTGGCGGTATTCGGGGCGGAAGTCGTGGCCCCACTCTGAGATGCAGTGGGCTTCGTCAATGGTCAGGCAGTCCACCTTCAGTCCGGAAAGAAGCGTGAGAATGCGCGTGCTGAGCAGGGTTTCAGGCGCAACGTACAGCAGTTTTACTTCGCCGCGCTGGATATGCTCCATATTTTCCTGATATTCCTGCGGGGTCAGCGAGCTGTTGAGAAAGACCGCTGGCACGCCATACGCGCGGAGCTGCTCCACCTGATCCTTCATCAGCGCGATCAGCGGCGAGATGACCACGGTCAGCCCATCGAACAGCAGTGAGGGGATTTGGTAGCACAACGATTTCCCGCCGCCTGTGGGCATGACGGCGAGCGTGTCGCGGCGGACCAGAATATTTTCGATCACTTCTTTTTGAAGCGGGCGGAAGGTGTCATAGCCGAAGGTTTGTTTGAGGATGGTTGCAGGTGTGGTCATGGGCGAACCCCTATGGATGGATGGATGCAATTCATGTCGCGTGTTTTCGGAAAAAACGTACTGAAAATGTTCACTTAATTCTTGTTACGATACAGCTCGAACCACTTCTCATCCAGCGCCGTCCATTCATCGCTCTGGTCGGCGCGTTCATCCCAATTCTCCTTGCCGCTCCACTCCTCGATCTGAATTGCATAAACGGATGTGGCGCGCAGTTCCTTGTCGGTGATCTCGCGGTATTCCCTGCCTGCCTCCATCTCAGGAAAATATTTTTGGATCAGCCCATTCAACAACGCCCGCGCTTCATCGGGGTCGGTTACGATTCTGGCCGTACCAAAGACCATCACGCTGCGATACTGGAGCGAAAACTCAAGCGCCACATTGGATGGAAGCATCCGCCCCAACTCGCTCGCTTCAAGACTGACCTTTGGGTTGCTCTCGATATTCGAGCGGACTCTCCCTGCAACATTCGAGTGAAAGACGATCTGATGATTGGCTTCATCGAACCAAAAGGCGCTGGGATTGATAAAGGGCTGTCCATCCACCGAAGTGGCGATATGACCGACTCGAGCTTCCTTCAAAAAGGAGCGAATCCAGGCTTCATCTTTTGTCAGATGTGGTCTGCGTTGAAATGCCGTGGGGGGCTGGTTAGTGTAATCTCGGGGCATGTTTTATTATTCCGTTTTTGTTGTATCAGGCAAGGCTCATTGATTGTCCACAAGCAGACGCTTGTACCATTTCCATTGGGCAAAAAAAACTGCCGGCAGGCTTACGGCTGGAATTATCCAAACCCAGCCCTCGATATTTACAAAATGCAGGAGAATGAAATAAACCATCGCAGCGCTTGTGACTGCGCTCAAAAGTGCGACTTCAACCGCCATCAGATTCGCAATGCTAAAGGGCTTATCCGTTGGCGGCAGGGTTTTCAATCTCCACTTAAAGGCAGGTTCGATCTCTTTATTGTGCTTGATGTAAAAATCCTTGATGACGTTCATCGCCTGCGCGGACTCGTGCCAGGCAGCCCGCAGACGGGCAAGCTGCGCGAGTGTCAATGCGCCAAGGATCGTCAGGATCAGGAACAAGCCCGCAAATGCGAGAGAAGCGCCTTGCAGGTTATCCTCCGAGAGAATTGTCCCAGGAATGGCGGCTGCGAGCGAGCCGATGGTAACTAAAAAGAAGGAGGTAACCCGCGAGCGGTCTTCGTTGGCTTGGAAGACCGTGTTGGCGATGTAGTTATATTCGGCTTTTAGGATTTCATCCGTGTTGAGCTTTGGCTTTGGTGGCATTGGGTTTCTCCTTCTTACGCAGTGAACTTGCCGAGAATCAGGAATACAGTAATCAACACCAGTTGCGCCATGGGATAGTAGCTGGCGTTGTCAAATAACTTTGCCGCTCGGCGACCTTCCTTTTGTTGTGTGTATAGTTCGTACCCCGGTTTCAGGAGCAGGAAGAATCCCGCCAGTGCGCTGGTCAACAGATAAAGCCATCCCAGCGGAAGGGGCGAAACGCGCGGCAGCAACAGGCTGAAAGCCACCGTCAAACCGAGCGTGAGCAGGACGATGATCCCCGCTGTTTGGGTGCCGAGTTGCAGCGGGATGGTCTTGGCATTGACCCGTTTATCTTCCACCGTATCGTTCCAATCTGCCGGGACGTTTTGTCCGCCGATTTCCCAGAAGAACACCCAGGCAAACACCAGCAGCACGAGTTGGATGGCAGGGTTGGGGTCCACGACATAAATTGCGGCAATCGGCCCGCTGGATTTGACCAGCCCGCTGACGAAGGTCCGCAGGTAGGTGACTTTGAGCAACAGGCAATATACCACCTCAAGCAGGGCGGCGGCAGTCAGAATGACCACAATGGCCGGGTTGAGGATATACGACCCGATCAATGCTGCCGCGAACCAGCCCGCAAACCAAAGCCATCCGCTTCGGGAGCTAAGCGCGTCTTGCGCCAGAGGGTGGCGCAAATCGGATGCTTCGACTGAATATCCGGCGTTGATTTCCCCGGTAAACTTTTCCTTATCCACGGCAATGCCTACCAAATCATTCAAGGCATAGATGGCGGTGTATGCCGCAAACGCCGTGAACAGTGAAAGTGCAATCGTCCACAACGGCGGAAAATTACCCAGCCACAATAGGGCAACAAAGCCCGGTGTGGCGAGGTCCAAAACCCCGTGCGTGGTTCTTGAAAGCGCCCAAAATCGTTGCATGGCAGGTTCTCCAGTGACTTATTTTTTGACGAAATGCATAAAGTAGTTCACATCTTCCACATCCGCGACCACTTTGAATGTGCGGGTGAAAGGATTATAGATCAGGCTGGAAAGTCGCGCATACTCCAGACCTGCAGCGTGAGACCATTGTTTCAGTTCCGATGGGCGAATAAGCATCGAATAATTATGTGTCCCGCGCGGGAGCAGGCGCAAAATATATTCGCCGCCGACAATGGCAAACAAAAATGCTTTCGGCGTGCGGTTGATGGTCGAGAAGAAGGCCTGCCCGCCGGGCTTCAGCGCCTGCGCGCAAGACGCAATCACCTTCGCAGGTTCGGGTACATGCTCCAGCATTTCCATGCACACCACGGCATCGAATGTTCCAGCCTGCTTTTCAGCGAGATCGTGAACGCTTTCATAGCGATAATCGATTCGCAGACCATGATCCTGCGCATGCAGTTTCGCGACTTGAATGGACGCTTCGGACAAGTCCAGGCCTGTCACCTGTGCCCCGGCTTTTGCCAACGCCTCGGAGAGGATTCCGCCCCCACAGCCCACGTCCAGAATTCTGGGATCGGGAACCGTGAGTTTCTCCATGATGAAATTGGCGCGCAGGGGGTTGATGGTGTGCAGTGTGCCCATCTCTCCCTTGGGGTCCCACCAAACCTGGGAGACCCTGTCGAATTTTTCGATTTCCCTGTTGTCTGCATTTTCAAATGATTTCATGTTTTATTGTGATCCAATCTTTTAAAGTTTTAACGGCGGTTTCGATTTCACAGGCTTTGATGTCGTTCAGGAATACACAGCCTCCGATGCCGTCTGGCATGGGGACGCGCTGCAATCCGTTGCGGTGGTAGGTGCGCTCTGTCAGCGAAGCCCAGAGCAGGCCCAGGTCAAGAAGCGAAGCGTTGAGCGTCATCCCCAGCGCATCGGTCAGTTGCAGAATGCGGTTGGTCTCCTCGTTGGATAGCAGCTTGCGCGCGCGGGCGATCAAGGTTGAGAGGAGGATGTCGAGCAGGACCGCTTCGCCGTGAAATAAATGCGCTGCATGCCGTGTCTCCAACCCGTAACTGAAGGTGTGTCCAAAATCCACATTGCGGGCAAGGTCTTCTTCGAACAGGTTGGGCTGTAATTCGTCCAACATGCCGGCGATGGCGCGGTCCAGAATGATGCCGCCCTGCTCGTCCTGAAAATGTGCCTCCACGCTTTTTGCTCCGTGTGTTTCAAGCAGTTGAAAGAGATCGGCATCTTTGATGATGGCGAGTTTAATGATCTCGCACACCCCGTTCAGAATATGACGCCTGGGCAGGGTCTTCAAAAAGGATTTATCGAGCAATACCGTTTGTGGAGCATGAAACGAACCCAGCCGATTCTTATTTTCATTGAAATTGATTCCGGTCTTGATGCCGATCGATGCGTCTACATACCCCATTAGCGTGGTCGGCACTTTGATGTGCGGCACGCCGCGGCGGTAACTGCTGGCCACAAAACCGACCACATCCGTGAGCACGCCGCCGCCGATGGCAATGATCGGCTCGTCACGGCGGTGGATGGGGAAGGAGTCCAGTTCGCGCACGATGGACAGGAAATGGTCGGCAGTTTTGTTTTCTTCGCCGCCGGAGAAGGTGAAGACCTTTGCTTCCACATGATGATGGGCAAAATAAGCCCGTATCGCGGCGGAATAATGTTTTTCCACATTGCTGTCCACCACTACAAAACGGCGGGCGTCTTCGATCTTGCCCACGGATAACAGCGCCCAATTTTGCGGGTGGAACAGGTTTGAAGTGTTGATTACCTCATATTCGATTGTGTGTTGATATGTGATTCGTCGCGTTTGCATTCTGTCTCTTATACCACCTGCCGCCAGTTGGACTTCGCATCCAGTACTCTTCCGGCAAGTGCCTGCGCCAGTTCGAGGCTGTGGTTTTTGTAATTGCCGCACTGTGCGATGTTGGCATAAGGCACTTCACTGGCGGTCAGAACATCCTTTAGAATTTTTTCGTAAACATCCAGTATGGTGTCAGCGCGTCCCTCATTGAAAAGGATGAGGTAGAAGCCGGTCTGGCAGCCCATCAAGCCGATGGAGATGAAATTATCCGGCATATATTTTTGAAACCCCCATAAAAGGAAGTGCTCGAAGGAGTGCATTTCCGTGGTGGAAAGGAAGGTGGAATTCGGCAGGTTGATGCGCAAATCCACCGCGTACACGGTATCGCCGTTCGCACCGGGGTTGGCGGAACGCAGTTTGACGTGCGGGGCTTTGAGTTTGCGGTGATCGAGTTCGCCGACGGTGGCGGGCTCCCAGCCAAGTTGTTCAAAATCTGTCATGAGAATCTCCTGCAATGGGCGCAAAAATATGCAGGAAAATTGAAGGCAAACGTCCCTGCATGGGCGGATATTAATTGGAACCGACAAAACGGGAAAGATGTTCGAAACTATCTTCCAGCGCTTGTTCCCACGATGCGACATGGTGATACAGCTCGACGGAAGCATACCCCGAAAAGCCATTATCAGTCAGCGCCTTGAAACTGGCGGCGAAATCCATCGTCCCTTCGCCGGGAATTTCATGGAAGTGGACAATGCCGGTCAG
>JAUXWL010000632.1 GCA_030680155.1 Anaerolineales bacterium | reverse complement strand
TGAAATGGCAGATTGGCGGTTGGGCGGCTCGATGAATAATTGCGCTACAAGTGCAAAAAATAAGGCTGCCAACGCACGCCACGGAAACGTATCTGCACGGGTCTGCTCGACGATTTCTTCCACAACGACAGGCTGTGCTGTTTCCTGCGCCAATGCCTGGTTGAGCTCTTCGCGACGGCGCGCATCCCACAACGAGTGGATGAAATTAAAGAACGAAGCCCAATCCTTGGTGACGGATTTATAAAGGTCTAGGACGGTGGGTTCGTGTTCAGGGGAATTGTTTTGGTTTTGTTCCATGAAGTTTTCGTTTTTACGCATCACGAATTACGGATTACGCAATACGTGATGCGTAATCCGTAACATGAATTCTAAACTATTTGGCTCATGTGTAAAGCGCGTGCAATTTCCAAGTCCGACGCTAGAGAGCGTCTCTTACGCTGGCGTAGGCGGACGTTCTCTAACGTCCGCACATTGTTTACAGATGAGCCAACTATTTTTTTCTCGCAATGACAAGAATACTTTCCCCCCAGCGCATCGGTAAAAAGACAATTCCGGTAATGGCTTGCAGCCCGCCAAGCGAGCCGAAGAACATTTTTTGGATCTGCCTCGGCACAAAACGAATATATGGCACATCCCAAAAGCCATCCGAAAAAACGCGCAGCGGACTAAAGTCCGCACTCCGAATTAATTCGAGCCATTCTTCAGGTTCTTTCAGCGAAATATGCGTCGGGTCTTGGTAGCCAATCCACCTGTCACCCTTCCACGGTTTGAGCAATGATCCCAGGTTCGGCGTGGCGAGGATCAGAATCCCGCCGCTTTCGGTCACGCGCCCGATTTCATTGATCGCCTTCGCAGGGTCAGGCAGATGCTCCACAATATGCTTGATGATAACGACATTGAACGCGCCATCGGCATACGGCAATTCCTGCGCGGATGCCGTTTGCAGGGATGCGGTTTCAGAAAACTCTTTGGATTGATTCACCGCCCAGTGATTCAAATCCATGCCGTACGCTTCGAACCACGCCGACAGTTGCCCGGCGAGATGCCCCATGCCGGATCCCACCTCCAGCAGACGCGCTCCGCGCCGCCCATAACGCCTTGCCAGTATGGCAAAGAATCGGTTCGACCACCAATACATGCTGTACCTGGCGAACGTGATGTCTTTATAAGTGTGGGTGGAGAAGTATTTTTCGTCGAAGGGCATGGGGTTGGTTAATGGAAGATGGTTAATGGTGGATGGTTTTTACCATTTTCCATTAACCATGATTCTATGATTTTTTTCT
>JAUXWL010000627.1 GCA_030680155.1 Anaerolineales bacterium | reverse complement strand
GGCGTTTTTTCCATTAAATACGCACTCCCAAGTAGGGGAGTGCGGCATGATCGTTTATGAAAAGATTTCTATTCCGATACACGATCATTCAGCTATATAGAGAGTTTTATTCTGTTCTGAGCATCCTGTCTCCATATATGGGGGCAGGGTGTGGTATGTATTAAATGTGGTTCAATGTGGGGCGAAACTTATACCCGTATACCAGATATGTACCCCGCCGGACAGATCCGCTTGCGGTTGTGATGTAGAAATTGGCGACAGTGACGATACTGATCAGCCGTACAATAGGTTCCTGATCGCATAGTCTGCGTTCGAACGGAAAGTAGTTTGCCTGGCGGATTCTCCATTCACAACAATTTAATGTCATATATGATCCCAGGGCTACATGAAAAGAAATGGAATGACGGCAAACCCTGTTTCGAATCGGTTTCGATTCTCCAATTTGATGCAATATCATGCTTTCGAGATTGCGGGGTCGAATCCCGTCGGGATTGCAGAGCTAGACAGCTTGATGATTATGTCATCAAGCTGTCTTTTTTATTTTCAACCTACAGCTGTTACTTCTGCCGTTGCTGAATCCACTTGAATAATTCAACGGCAAGAAAGACGATGGTGCCAAAGCCAACGCTGATCAGCAGATCGCGCAGGCTGAGCGGGGTCGTGGAGAAAGCCCGGTTGAGGAACGGCACATAGATCACAGCCATTTGCAGGGTAAAGGTCAACAACACGGAACCCAACATGGCTTTGTTTGAAAACAGGCCAATTTGCCACAGCGTATCTCGATCTGAGCGGGTAGCCAGGGCGTTGCCCATCTGAGCTAAGGTGAGCGTAGTAAATGTCACGGTTTGCCAGACAGCGGGGGAGGCTGACGGGTCGATCCGATAATACAGGAAGCCAACGCCGAGAGAGACCAACCCCATCAACAAGCCAATCCACAGGATGTCGCGCGCCATTCCCCGCCCAAAAATGTTTTCGCGAGGTGGGTAGGGTGGTCGCTGCATAACCGATTTCTCAGCCGGCTCTATAGCCAGCGCCAGTCCGGGCAACCCATCGGTGACAAGGTTGACCCACAGAATTTGCAGTGATGTAAGCGGCAGCGGCATGCCAATGAACGGCGCAAGCAACATCACCCAGATCTCACCGGCATTGGAGGTCATCGTGTACTTGATGAATTTACGGATATTGTCATAGATGCGCCGTCCTTCCTTCACAGAGACGACAATAGTAGCAAAGTTGTCGTCCAGCAAGATCATATCGGACGCTTCCTTGGTAACATCAGTGCCAGTGATCCCCATGGCTACACCGATTTCCGCCTTCTTGAGTGCGGGTGCGTCATTTACACCATCACCCGTCATCGCGACAATGTGTCCGCGGTCCTGCAGAGCCTGGACCAGCTTGAGCTTGTGTTCGGGAGAAACGCGGGCGTACACCGGCACCTCTTCCACCACCGCTTCCAGCTGTTCAACGGTCATACCATCCAGATCATGACCGGTGAGCGTTTTCCCTTTCTCAGCGATTCCCAAATCCGCAGCGATGTACGTGGCGGTCAGGGGATGGTCCCCAGTGATCATCACGGTACGGATCCCAGCCGCTTTGGCTTCCTTTACCGCACTCTGTACCTCGGGACGAGCTGGGTCGATCATGCCCACCATGCCGATGAATATAAGATCGCGTTCGACCGCCTCGGCCGTATTACCCTGACGGAATGCCAGACCCAGTACCCGCATCCCATTCTTAGCCAGGTTGTTGTTCGCTTCCAGGATACGATCACGCCAGGTCTCGTCTAAAGATTCTGTTTCACCCTGTGCCCAGACCCGAGTCGATACTTCCAACAGACTGTCGACAGCACCTTTGGTAATGATCAGATAATGACCCGGCTCAAAAAAATCCGGGCGTGAATCCTGATAAGGGTTCAGCAGATCAGGGACCAGGTCAGGGTTGGGGCGGTGAACGGTCGTCATCCGCTTACGATCTGAATCGAATGGCAATTCGGCCACCCGGGGAAAAGCCTTTTCCAGGTCTGCTTTCCACAATCCCGCCCGGGCGCTGGCGATTACCAGCGCACCTTCGGTTGGGTCGCCGACCGTTGAAAACGTCCCCGATTCCCCAGAGACTGCCTCGAGCACGGCATCATTGCATAATGCGCATCCAGCCAATGTCAGAACGATGGGTGGGCTTTCCTGCAGCAGGGATTCAATAGGATCCTCCGGGCTGACGGTCGGGCTGAAGCTGCGCAACCGCGCCTGCAGGTTAAGTGAATTCTCCGCCACATCCACGAACGTCACGGTCATGCGGTTCTGTGTGAGGGTGCCGGTCTTATCAGAGCAGATGACAGTTACCGAACCGAGTGTTTCCACGGCTGGCAATTTTCGGATCAGGGCATTACGTTTGAGCATGCGCTGCGCGCCAAGCGCCAGAGCAATCGTGACCACCGCAGGCAGCCCCTCCGGAACAGCAGCAACTGCCATTGCCACCGAGACGCGGAACATTTCAATCCAATTCTCACCGCGTAATAGACCCAGGATAAATACCACAGCAACCAAAACCAGGGCGGCCAGCGCTAGCCCCCTGGCAAGCTGTTCGAGTCTTCTTTGGAGGGGTGTTTTTTCGGTGCCAACCGACTGGAGCATATCGGCAATTTTCCCCAGTTGAGTCTTCATGCCGGTATCCGTCACCAAGGCCATGCCATGACCATAGGCGACAATTGTACCCATATAGACGGAGTTGACCCGGTCACCTAAAGGAAGGTTCTCCCCTGTTAGTGGAGCTGGATCCTTTTCGACTGCTTCCGATTCCCCGGTCAATACTGCTTCCTGCACTCGCAAGTTGGCGGATTCCACAAGCCGGGCATCTGCTGGCACGCTATTTCCCGTTTCCAACTGGATGATGTCGCCGGGGACTAGCGAAAGCGCAGTGACTTCCTGCAAATGGCCATCACGCCGGACGCGAACGTGTGGAACGGCCATTCGTTTTAGGGCTGCCATCGCCCGTTCAGCCCGGTACTCCTGGACAAAACCGAGCACGGCATTTAATACTACGATGACCATGATGATGATCGTATCGATCATCTCCCCCAGGATCGCGGAGATGACCGCGGAGATGATCAGTATCACCACCATGATTCCGGTAAACTGTTCAAGCAAAATAGACCAGGCACTTCTGCCTGCTCGTTCGACCAGTTCGTTTTGCCCGTATTCTTCGAGCCGCCGGGCAGCCTCTGCAGCGGTTAAACCGCTTTCCAAATTGCTGTCGATCTGGTGGATCGCATCCTGCATATCAAGTGTATGCCATTCAGTCATTGCGCCTCCGGTTTCAGATCCTGATTTCCATAGCTTTTATTGTATACCGAAATCAGTCCCGGCACTTCCATTGCACGCTTAAGCCATGTGTACTGTCAACCCGGCTGGAGAAATCGTATCAAGGTTTACAAAATTCGCAAACATCTCTCATCTCCCCCAAGTGGTGGGGGCAAATACTCCCTGGTCGATGGATGTGAGCGGAGACGGTTTGTTATAAGATGAGATGAAACGATGGAAGTCAACCATTTTGCTGGAAAGCTTGGCAATCCGTAGCTAGAACAAAATGTTGTTACCCGTGTATATCTCGGTGAAATCAATACAACAGATACGCTGACAGCAGGACGAAGGCAGTAAACAAAAACGAAACTTAAGAACGAAAGGATAAATATTATGTTGATCAAAGCTAAAACACTAAAGGGTTACAAATTGGACAGTCTTGACGGAGAAATTGGAAAGGTCAAAGAATTCTATTTCGATGACAAGCATTGGACGATTCGCTATCTGGTGGCCGATACAGGCAACTGGCTTACGGGCAGGCAGGTGTTGATCACCCCGTATGCGCTGGCCGCCGCAAATAAAGAAGAGCAACACATCGCCGTCGATTTGACCAAAAAACAGATTGAGGACAGTCCGTCCTTGAGTAGTGACAAGCCCGTCTCGCGGCAATTCGAGGAGTCCTACTACAGATATTATGGAATGCCGATGTATTGGGGCGGCTCACACATGTGGGGATCTTATCCCTACATTATGCGTGACCGCAAGATGTGGAAAGAAGCTGCCCATAATGAGAAAGCATCGTGGGATCCCCATTTGCGCAGCACCCAAGATGTAAGCGGGCATCACATCCAAGCCGCGGACGGCGAGATTGGTCACGTCGAGGATTTCATCATCGATGATGAGACTTGGGCGATCCGTTATCTAATCATTGATACACAGAACTGGTGGTCGGGAAAAAAAGTGCTGGTTTCACCGTTATGGATCGAGCGCGTTAGCTGGGAAGAGGCAAAAGTCTTCGTCAACCTTCTCCGCGAGACCATCAAGCAGTCACCGGAGTATACGGAAGAGTCTCTGCTAACTCGGGATTATGAGACGGAGCTGTGTCGCCATTACAATCGAGAAGGATACTGGGCTGATGATCTGGCAGCCAATGAGCATCCTCGTTGAAGCAAACACGAGAAATAATTTTCTTGCCTGCGTGACGTGCATACACGTAAAACGCTGGACGAATGACCCGCTGAAATGGCTCATTCTCAACGGTATTGACGGACTGGACGCGCTGATGTTCGCTGGCGGCATCGAAGAGAATGAGCCAATCGGTTTGCGTTGACGAGAGCCAGTAATTCTGCGTTCAGTTCTGCGCGTAAAGCCCACATGTTTGAGCGGAGGTTCCTCGAATGTGAAAAAGGTTATCAGATGATGGAACCACACCATGATCTCAACACCCACCCTTGCCGCAAAACCAAAAAATATAGCTTGGCACAATCAGTCTGCCGGGGATGTGCTGACACAACTTGGTTCCTTGGTGGACGATCTATCTGCGCAGAGGCAGCATAACGCCTTGCGGCTGATGGCGCGAATCTGGAGAAATAATTAATGGTTAAGACTAAGATAATTTGCACACTTGGGCCAGCATCCTCGAATGAAAAGATACTGGAAAAAATGATGCTTGCCGGTATGGATGTCGGACGCCTGAATTTTTCCCATAGTACGCCGAAAGAAGCGCTTCATATAATAGGACTCATTCGGCTTTTAAATACAAAATATCGCGGACAAATAAAACTTCTCGGCGATCTACGGGGCCATCGCATAAGGGTGGGTGATCTTATTGCTCCGATTTTGCTAAAAAAAGACCAGACAGTCTGGCTTACCCAGCAAAATATAAAAGGCTCAAATGAAAATATACCTTTTGATTATCTAGGCTCACTACGCAATATTAAGAACGGACATCAAATATTCATAGACGATGGAAATATCGCCTTGGAAGTGATCGGACGGCTTAAAAACAGCCTAAAGGTCAAAGTTGTATTCGGCGGATTACTTAAAGAACATAAGGGTGTAAATATTCCAGAAGCGCGGCTGGTATTTGAAGGTATAAGTCAGCAGGACATCCAGGATATATTGTTTTGTAAAGAGCACGGTTTTGAATATATTGCGCAGTCATTCGTATGCACCAAAAAGGATATCCTGGATGTGAGAAAGGCGCTTGGGGAAGACTTGCAGTGCCGGGTTATTGCCAAAATAGAGAATAGAGAAGGCATAAAGAATATTGACGAGATAATCAACGTTTCGGACGGTATCATGATCGCGCGCGGGGATATGGGGGTGTCGTTGCCAGTTTATCAAATTCCCATTATTCAGAAGATGATCATCAAGAAGTGTAACCGTGCCGGCAAACTTGTCATTACTGCTACACAGATGTTGGAAAGCATGACCGAAAACCGCATCCCCACCCGCGCAGAGGTAAGCGATGTAGCCAACGCCATCATAGATGGCTCCAATTTTGTCATGCTCTCGGCTGAGACCGCCGTAGGAAAATATCCTGTTGAGACTGTTAATATGATGAATAATGTAATAAAGTTCACTGAAAGATCCATGACTGAGGGTTGAGATACCATATGAATATCCACTTCATTGTTTTTTGATAGTCTGCGCGATAGTAACGAACAGTCCTCCCCCAACTGAGGGAGACAAACCCTCCCCAGCCGATGGATGCGGTCGGGGAGGGTTTATTGTATGATGAATTCATCGTTGGCAGTTTGGCTTGGATAAACCGCGCCTCAGAATGTCGAGGAGCTTCCAACTTTTCCGATTCATAGGCGCTGGGCCAGATAGTACGAGCGATTGACAAAACGAGTACTGTTTGAAGGAATATCAACCGCGGCAGTTTAGATATACAAACTCCAGAAGTAACCAACGAGTTGGATTCGGAATCCATGAACTAGATAGACATATAAAGTAATATTCAAAAGGAACAACATGTTAACCATACCTCTAATTGAAACTACCAAATTCGCAATTCTCGCTTCTGATGCTCAAATTGAACGCACCGTGAATGCACTGGAAATCAACAACATCCATGCCATGGTTACTGAGAATGGTGCAGATGCAAAAAAGAGACTGTTTGAGATAATTCCTGCCGACGCAGAAATTTTCACGTCCAGTTCAGTTACACTGAATGCTTTGGGTATTACTGAAGAGATTGATGAGTCTGGTCACTATAACTCGGTAAGAGCAAAAATAGCATTGATGGATCGCAAGACCCAAAATCGTGAGATGCAAAAGTTAGGCTCAACTCCTGAATATATGATTGGCAGTGTTCATGCAGTTACTGAAACCGGTCATGTCATTATTGCTTCAAAGACTGGTAGTCAATTGGCGGGTTATGCGGCTTCGGCAGCCAATCTTATTTGGGTAGTTGGTACACAAAAAATAGTCCCAACCCTTGATGACGGTATGGAGCGCATCGAGGAATATACACTTCCACTAGAGAACGCACGCGCTCTCAACGCTTATGGCGTCGAGAGTAGCGTTGACAAACTATTGATCGTCAATAAAGAGTTTTTGCCGGGCCGTACCACAATGATTTTAGTAAAAGAGAATCTGGGATTTTAGTATCAATAAATATATCGAATAATTTCATCTCGCACTCAAATCATCTAGGAGATAAACCATGAAAGCACTTGTCCTGAGAGTCAGAATTGGCTGGACAATTTACCTTCCATAATTTGTTGTGTGATAGGAGAAGATAATGAAGCCGGAAATAACGGATATTTCCTACAGCACGGCGCTCACTTTCGAGTTGGTTACCCAATATGGTTTCCTGACTTTAGGCGCGCCCATATTTCCCTCGTTGCGGAAAGAATCGATCTATCAAACCGACATGAACGCCAAAAGCGTGCTGTTGTTCTTTCAATACAAATTGAGCGAACATATTGTTGGTACTGCCTCGTCATTGCAGGATGATTGGGGAGTTCCCTATTACCGTTTCCTCATCCATCCAAAAAACAAGAACAAAAGGCACGAAGTATTACTACATCTGGAGGATATGAATTATCTGGCGTATTACGTCGCGCCGGAGTTCCATACTAAAAGTGGATTATACGAGTCCCTGATGCAAAAGTCCTTGTTTACCCATTCCACATTTTGGTCGCCGAGACAGATTGGCTCCCTGTCGCAAGCGGAAAGAAACACGCTTTCATATAAACACAACTCACATTTTGGCATATTGGAACCCGGGAAAAGAAAAATCGGCCGAGCGCTAAAGGGCGAAGCGCTGTTGAGCGAGATTAAATCCAAGTTCGAGGCATGTTCGGAAGTGTACGACAATGAGAAGTTCGTCCGTTTAGGCGATCAAATGCTGGAAAATTATCTAAAGGTTTTCCATACGCCAAAAGAGAAAAGATTAATCAGCGATATTTGGAAAAGCCGGGATCGCATTGATGCGCGGGATTACTTGAGTTTAATATCCATATTGCTGTACGACTGTTACGTTTATATCATCGCGAAGTAAGTTTTGAGATTAAACGTGTAGTGTAAATAAAAAAGGAGCAACCGTTGGAAAGCCTTACTCTAGAGCAGATCAAAGGACTCGCACAACAAACAGAAAATCCAAGCATATCGATTTTTCTGCCGACACATCGCGCCGGTCAGGATACCCAGCAGGACCCCATACGTTTCAAAAATCTTCTGCGAGATGCCGAGAAGCAATTTTTGGACAGCGGAATGGGACCTCGCGAAGTAAGTGCCTTACTCGAACCGGCACAGGCATTATTGGGTGATCCTTATTTCTGGAGTCATCAGTACGAGGGGTTGGCTGTATTTATGACCTCGGAAGATTTCCATTCTTATCGTCTTCCATTCAGGGTTGAGGAACTGCTCATCATCGCCCAATCCTATTACGTCAAACCTGTTTTGCCGCTGTTCACGAACAATGGCCATTATTACATCCTAGCCATCAGCCAGGATGGGGTTCGACTATTTGAAGGAACGCGTAACAGTGTGGGTCAAATCGACCTACCGGATGGGACACCTGTAAATCTGGAAGAAGCTCTCAGGCTTGACGGTCGACAAAAAACGTTGCAGATGCACACGGGAACATCGCAAAGCGAAGCGGGACAGGGCATGTTCCATGGACAGGGTCCCGGCGAAGAGGAACAGAAGGTCTGGATTGAGCAGTATCTCAACCTTGTGGACACTGGACTCAAGGATATCTTTCGTGAACAGCAGTTGCCGCTGGTTTTGGCTGGTGTTGATTATCTACTTCCAATTTATCGCAAAGTCAGCGAATATGCGAATATCATGCAGAAAGGTATCACAGGCAGTCCTGAGTATCTGCGTCCCGAAGAATTACAGGAACAAGCCTGGCCTATTGTGGAAGCCTATTTCCGGCAGGAGACGGAAAAGACTGTGGAGCAATATCACCAGCTTGCCGATACAGATAAGGCAACAGACAACGTTGAGCAGATTGTCGCCGCCGCGTTCAATGGGCGCGTGGATAAACTCATCTTATCCATCGAGAATCAGATTTGGGGCGCGTTCAATCCCAAAGACGGAAAAGTGACTCGCAGTTCAAATGGGCAGAGCAAAAAACACAACCTCGCGCTGTTAGATTTTACGGCGATGAATACCCTGCAAAATGGCGGAACAGTCTGCGCCCTTTCCCAGGATGAAATGCCAACGGACTCACCCATCGCGGCTGTTTTCCGCTATTAGATTGCAATCTGATTGAAACAAGAAAAGCATATGGAGATACAAAAATGGACAAAGCAAATTTCCCTGTTGAGTTTAATAACGAAATTGACGAGGTAAAGAAAAGCGAGAACGAGTATTACACCCTTGCCGTAGACCGGCTTAGCAAACTGGCGGAAGGTCACACAGATATATCAGGCGCGGCTGTTAACTTCAAGCAGCCTGCGAAGGAGCATCAGACGTCGTATATAAACGAAGTGACGATTGTCGTTTATATGGGGTCAGATCATATCGCGGCGACCGAAAAGGGCGAGCATTTCGAATCCACCCTGGATGGCGCTTTAAATGCGGTTGAACGCCAGGTTCGTGAACTCCGTAAGCAACAGCGAAATTATTAAGCCAACCCGTGGAACGCTTTCAAAATCAATCAATGCAAACGGCTATGATGATTGCCAAAAAGAGTACAGCCATGAACGAACACCAACCAAAGGAGTATCACGATGACTGCTGAACCGAATAAACCCGAATCCGAAAACCCTGAAACTGTTTCACCCGCCCCCGAATTAGAACATGCAGAGACAGAATCTTCCCCCGTTCAGGCGGAAAAGCCCCAAAAAAAGGAGCGTTTCCAACGTATCTTGCGCCTTGCATTGATTGGGCTGGCGGCAGTTGTTGCCGTCTTTCTAGCGGGTTTCCTGACCGACCACTTTGCGCGCTATAGCCCCATGAAAGCCGGGTTGACCGAGAACCTGACACAAACGCAAGATGAACTCAACCAGACGAAACAGTCCATGTCAGACTTGCAAAGCCAGGTGGATGACTTGTCCGCGCAACTGGCAGCGGCAAATGACCGCATTTCGGCGCTCGAACAGGACAAAGAGAATTTGCAGGCAGACCTGGATTCCGCCAATCTGCATATCGAATTACTCAGAACACTTGTCGAACTCAAGACTGCCCATATCGAACTCCAAAACGATAACCTTTCAGGGGCTAAAGTTGCTTTGTCGGGCACAGCCGCTCGTTTGGAAACCTTGAAACCATTGGTAGAAACGGTTGACGCCAACCTGGCGGCCAGCATGCAGACACGGCTCAATCTGATATTGGATGGCATGGATACCAACTCGTCCACTGCGCAGGCAGACCTTGGATTGTTGGCTAAAAATCTACAGTCTGTGGAAACCTTGCTGTTTGTCAAGAAATAAAGCCGTTGGGCGTTCAATCGGCGCTATGACCATTGTCGATGATTATCGACAATGGTCAAAAATTCCATTTCAAGCCTTGGATGCGGTTGAACGCCAGGTTCGTGAACGCCGTAAGCAACAGCGAAATTATTAAACCCGTGTGATGGACTGCATTACAAAAGGAACATAGCTATGAATAACGATCAACCCTGGGACTTTACCTGTACGACATGCGGTGCTCATAAACTGACCGTTTACCGCGTTTGGAAAATCCTGGCGGGACCTGAAAGTGAAACCTGGCAGGAATGGGGAGCGCTTGAAGCGGATCATACGTGGGTCTTTAAATTCAAGGAAAAAGTTGAGAAAGATGAAGACGATGAAGATGAGCGATGGGATTTCGGTGAGTACACAAAAGATAATTCTTCTTCCAAACCGGAAGAGTATGAGATTTTCGAGCCTCAGGACAACCCCGGAAACGACAAGTTTTATGTGAATTGCGCGGGTTGTGACCGCGAGATCGAGTTTGGCTGGTCAGAATCCAATCGTGGCGGGGGCATATATCCTGTTGAATGTTCCGACTTCATTCCCGGGAAATTTTGGCCCGAGCCTAGATATTTGGATTCCTGGCAAAAGAAAGGCTGGCTCAAAAAGGAGGATGAGCTATCATGACCATTTCTGAGAATAAAATTACAGGTGAGATACATGGCTGCATCGTATGTGCCAAATTATTCAATCTTCTTGTTGTGTATACCCCGGGAGGCAAATTACTGGATTGCACTTTGACCAGCCCTGGGGGCCACATAGTTCCGGATGAAAGACGACCGCTGGTAGCCTGTGATACTCATGCCGCAGAGGAAATTGAAACTGCATACAAAAGATGGCGATCCAGAAATGACGAAGAAGCGGAAGAGGATTAAAACGGTAGGTCATGGACTTTAAAGATTATTACGAAATATTAGGTGTACCGCCGAACGCCGAAAAGAAGGTCATCCAGCAAACCTTTCGTCAGTTGGCGCGCAAGCATCACCCGGATGTAAACCCGGGTAACAAGGAAGCAGAAGAGAAATTCAAGACGATCAATGAAGCCTACCAGGTTTTATCAGATGTGAAACAGCGCAAGAAATATGATGAACTGCGGGCGCAATACCAGCAATGGCAGAAAACAGGCGGTCAGCAACAGCAGGATTTCGATTGGCAAAACTGGTCGGCTGAATCAGGCAAAGGGGCGCGTACTCAATATGCCAATGCCGAAGACCTGGAAGACCTCTTCGGAAGCGCATCGCCATATTCCAACTTCTTTACCAATATCTTTGGTCAGGCACGCAGGAGCGGCAGTGGCCAAAGTACTTCATCCCGCCCAAGGCGCGGACGGGATGTTGAGTACGAAGTTGATCTGACACTGGAGGAGGCTTTCCGAGGTACAGAACGCGCATTAGAAATAGACGGGCATCGCATCCAGGCAAGTATTCCGCTTGGCGTACGCACTGGAACACGGGTTCGTCTGACTGGTCGCGGCGAGTCGGGCAGGAACGGCGGCGCGGCTGGGGATTTGTATTTAATCATCAAAGTTCTGTCCAATGATATTTTTGAGCGCGATGGGGATGACTTGCACATGGATGCGGCGGTTGACATCTTCACGGCGATTGCTGGCGGCGAAATCCGCATCCCCGCCCCAGAACGCCCGCTGACTCTGACGATCCCGCCCCGCACTAATGCCAATCAGACTTTCCGCCTGCGCGGTAAAGGCATGCCTTATTTGCGCGAACCCAACAAACGTGGTGATATGTTTGCACATGTCAAACTGGTTCTGCCTGACGCATTGACCAATCAGGAAGTCGAGGGGATTACAGCATTGGCTTCCGCCCGTCAAAAACACACAGACCCAGGTGAGGTCAAATTATGATTCCCGAAAACCCGTCTCCCAAAAAATATTGGTATGGAACTTATGAAGGTTACGAGTTGCGCTGTCAGCGTCGTCTTCAAAAAGATTTGGGCGTTGATCAGGCTGCCGCCGAAACAATCTTGCGCTTGCGGAATCAGGTTGTTGAATTACAGTCGCATATCCGCCAATTGGAAGCCGAACTGACCGCTCAAGTTGAAAGCCAGCAGTTGCGTCTCGCTCATTACCGTGAAGTTTATTACGAAGCCACCTGGATCGAATTGGAATAGAACGTCCCGAAGGTTTTGAAAGACTGATAATTTTGATCACGTTATCCTTTGGGACGATTACATCTGAATGATAGTACGGAGGATTTCATGAATCTGGAGAAATACACCCAAAAATCACAAGAGGCTTTGCTCGTCGCCCAACACTTGGCACAGGATCTCCAGCATCAGATTGTTGAACCCATCCACTTGCTGCTGGCGCTTGTTCAACAACAGGATGGCATCGTACGGGCGATCATCACCAAAGCCTCTGGCGGGACGCAAGCTATTGAGGATGAACTGCGCAATGAACTGGATAAAAAGCCCAAGGTTCAAGGCGCTAATTTGGAAGTCAGCCTGTCGCGTCAAACTGCGGATGTGCTGTCTGCCGCCGAACGCT
>JAUXWL010000618.1 GCA_030680155.1 Anaerolineales bacterium | reverse complement strand
GGACCGCGAGGCCAACCCCAGCCGCTATTCGGTATTGTTGATCTCGGAAGGCGCCATGTACCAGGGCGGCGAGATGATATTTGAAGACCGTACCACCGACGCGTATGGACATGCAAAACTGGGCGGCATCGGCGATCTGGTCTCCTCGCAGATCAAGGAAATTTCGCCGAAGTTCAATAAAGGCAAAACGGTGGATGTGATCAATCAAAAACTTGGCTACATGGTGCGCGGCGGCGACCCCGACGCGATCGATTCCATTGTCCCAATGGCGTTTGGCAACCTTGCGCTGGATTTGTTTTTGAAGGGCATTCATGGGCGTCTGGTCGTGCTGAAAAATGGACGCTACGATAATGTGCCGCTCGATGTGGTGACCGCCACAAAGAAGGTCGTGGATGTGCAGCATTTCTACGATACCGACCGCTACCGACCCATCTACGAAAACTTCGAGATGAAGCCGCTCTTCATCATGACCAGCGAACTGTAGCAGTTTCCAGAGAACAGATCCGAAGTGGAATGGATCCGCACCTCCATTCCGCTTTTTACTTCCACGGCCACACCCAACTCCGCCCGAAGTGGATAAATTAGATATAATTTATAAAAATCCTCAAGGAGTGTACCAAAGATGAATTTTGCAATGTGGAAAAAAGCGTTGAACGTCATTCCCGAAGTCTCGAAGGATGAATGGGATCGCCTCGATGTGATCTCCAAATGGCTGATCTCCACCCGCGCAGCCGTCCTGATCATGACCTTCATCTCCGCAGCGCTGGCGGGCTTGTTTGCCTGGCGCGATGGCGCGTTCAGTTTCGTGCCATGGCTCGCGCTGGTCTTCGGTCTCATCATGGCACATGCCGCCAATAACATCTTCAACGACTACACGGACTTCGTGCGCGGCGTGGACAAGGACAACTATTACCGCACCATGTACGGCGCCCAGCCCGTCGCTTCCGGCCTGATGACCAAGCGCCAGCACCTGACCTATTTCGTTGTCACGGGTTTCCTCGCCCTGCTCGCAGGCTTGTACCTTGTCTGGCAGACCGAGTTCAACACCACCACCTGGATCCTGCTCGGGCTTGGCTCGTTCTTCGTCCTCTTTTACACCTGGCCCCTCAAAGGTCTCGCCCTCGGCGAAGTTGCCGTGTTACTGGTTTGGGGTCCGTTGATGATCGGCGGCGGCTACTTCGTCCTCACCGAAGCATGGAGCTGGGAGGTTGTGATCGCCAGCCTGCCCTACGTCCTCGGCGTGACCACGGTCATCTTCGGCAAACATATTGACAAAATTCAAGTGGACAAAGCCAAGAATATTTTTACCCTGCCCGTCGTCATCGGCGAAAAAGCTGCGCGTTACGCCGTCATCGCCATGATGGTGCTGCCATATCTCTTCACTGGATATTTGATCGCAACGAAATTCTTCACCCCCCTCATGCTGATCGTACTCTTCGCCATCCCCGCCCTGCGGCAGAGCGTCCCGCCTCTGACCCAGCCCAAGCCGGATACCCGTCCCGAAGGCTTCCCCGACGGACAGGGCGGCTGGCCCCTCTACTTCGCGCCCATTGCCTTCCGCAATAACCGCTCCTTCGGCTCGCTCTTCATGCTCGGACTCTTGCTGGATGTGGCGTTGCGCCTGATTCCATTCACGCAAAATTTCTGGCGGTAATACCATAACGCGGTTCGTACCGCAAAATTTATTTTGCGCCCAGGCAGGCAAGATAAATCTTGCTGTACTGACGCCCCGAAGGTTTTCTCGAAGACTTTGACCATTTTCTAAACTTCGGGACGGTTGTTTCCCTAGTTTTCAACTTCCTGTAATTCTTTGTAGAGGACCCATTCGCCTTTGCGATTGTCCACGCCTTTCATGGCGCGGTCATAGTAGATGTCGAAGACCTGGCCTGTATCCACCCGCACGCGGAAGTAGAATCTGCCCACGTTCAACGAGCCTCTGGAGGATGCAATTTCTGCATGTTCGGGGCGCATGTTCTTTGCCATTTTGCCGCGACGGGCAAAGTCTGCCCATTCGGAGAGGGTTTCGGTGACGTGGTAGGTCTTCCCGTTCCAGGTAAATCCGTTTGGGCAGTGGGGCGTTTTCTCGCGAATGGGCGGCGTGTTAAACAGCGGCTGGATGCGTTCGTCGAAGAAGTGGATGGGAGTCAATTCGGGCATGGGCAAATGTCAATGGGCGGAATCAGGTTCACGGTCAGGGAGGAGGCGGATACTTCCTGTTTAAGCTCTGCGTCTGACGATCATCGGTATAGCAATCGATAGGATGGTCATCACATATTCCCCGCAACCCCAAACCAAATCTCGATCTCATGCGGCTGGCCGGTTTTACGTTCCTGTGTGGTGAGGTAGCAATAATCTTCTTTGGAAAGCTGTGAGAGCAGTTTTTCAAGGTCGCTGTTTGTCATGGGGTTCCTCTAATAATCGTACTGGCTGACGTCCCATACCTCGTTGGAGAGGTAGTAGGTCTGTGCGGGGTAAAGCAGGTGCTTGCGCCGCCAGGTGGCGTAGCCGGTGGTGCATTCGGCGCGGGACAGGCGTTTGATGAGGGCGGAATCGTACAATAAAATGGAACGGTTGGTGATCTTTTCGATGACCGTCCAATGGTCGTGATAGCCCTGTAAGCCAAGGATGATGGAGCGTCCGGGGGTGCCATCCAGAAAATATTGCATGGATTTCCAGAAGGTGGTCAGGTCGGGGTTGGCTACGCCGCGCCAGGGAATCCACACATTCAAGATGCGTTTCTTGCCGACCACTTTATCCAAAACGACCAGCATTTCCCTGTGGATGATGCCGCCGATGAGAAATTTGCCCAACAATTTGCGGCGGGCAAGGTAGTGGATCAGATCATCGAACAACTCCTGCGATTCTTCGTCGGAAGAACGGTTGATGATCCGCTCGGCATTGATGATGCTGTAGAGCCCGCAAAGCGAATCCAAGCCGCCTTGCTGAAAGGGGGGGAGTTCGGAGAAGGGGTTTTGAGAATAGGCCATGAGAGGTAAAAAAATAAGGCGACAGTTCAGAATGGAAATGACTGTCACCTTATTTATGAAGCCAGTGCGATGTTCAGGCGTTCGAGCCTGGGTCTTTATTGTCTGAAAGGGGCAGTCTGGGGCTGCTTTATTATAACGATTAGCGCTGAAAATCCATCCACCAGCGGATGATGTTGATGAGGATGAGCAGTCCGCCTTCCCAACGGGAGATCTTCCAGCCGGTACGCATCATGATTACCACCAGGATGACCATGCCCGAAAGCACATACAAGCTGGAGTAGGCGGCGTCAGAAATGCCCATCGGCTGCAACAGGGCTGCCAGACCAAGCACCCCCAACAGGTTGAAGATGTCACTGCCGATCAGGTTGCCCGCTGAGATGCCGTACCGTCCGCGCAGGACAGCGATGAGGGAAGTGACCAGTTCGGGCGCGGAGGTCCCGGCGGCGACGATGGTCACGCCGATGACCCATTCTGTAACGCCAAAGGCGCGCGCCAGATTGGATGCGGATTCGACCAGGTAATGTCCGCTCGTGACCACCAGCGCAAGTCCGATCAACAGGCGGGGAATATCCAGCCATTGGAAATCGCCCTCGGGGATATCATCCGCCCCCATCGGCTCACGGGTATAGATCAAATAACCGATATACACGAAGAGCAGCGCGAACAAAATTCCGCCCTCCCAACGCTCCATGGTTAAATCTCTGAGGAAGAATAACAGCAGGAAGGTGATGCCGATCATGACGATGCCGTCGCGATAGACCAGCGAGCGGGTGGTGGTGATGGCGCGTACCAACGCCACACCACCAAGGATAAAGCCGAGGTTGAAGATGTTCGACCCGACAACATTTCCAATCGAAATGGCGCCCTGTCCCTTGAGTGCGGCTCCAACAGTGACGGCAAATTCAGGGGCGGAGGTGCCCATTGCGACCACGGTCAGACCGATGATCAGTTCAGAGACTCCCAGTCGCTTGGCGATGCGGGAGGCAGCTTCCACGATCCAAACCGCGCCCCACCATAACCCCAATATGGTTGCTACTATGATGATTGAGTCAACAGCGTAATTCATTTTGTTCGTTTTTCTCCAGTTTTTCTTGGTTTTGGTTGTTGTTCTTCCGGTTGAGCGGTCAGTTCATGCGTCTTGTAGTCGTATTGCCCTTTCAGGTCGTCGCTGAGAGTACCTTTCCAAAGGGGCGCTCCTGCTATATAGGCAGCCCGTCCGAGCATGTGAGCGGCGACTGGTGATGTCGCGAACAGAAAGATCAGAATGGCAAGCGCGCGGATGCTGATGGCAAATTCCCAAAAATGGATGGCTGCGCCCAGCAAAAGAAACCCGACCCCGAAGGTGGCGGACTTTGTGTTCGATTGCAGGCGCATAAATAAATCCGGCATCCGAGCGACCCCCAATGCCGCCACGAACATGAAAAATGCCCCAATGAACATCAGGATTTGTGCAAACATGGTTACTTTCCCTTTTCAAGATAACGGGCAAATGCCACTGTCCCGAGGAATGCGATCAGCGCCAGCACCATGGCAACATCGAGAAAGAGCTTCTTGTCGTTGACAACCGCAAACAGGGTAATGAAGCCGATGGCCAGGGTTGCCATCAGGTCAAGCGAAATGGCCCTGCCCAACGCCAAAATGCGGTGGTCACGGCTGGGTTCCAGGAACATTTTGATCACAACAAGGATAAAGGCAGCTGCCAATAAGCCGAACGATAGGGTATTTAAAAATGTCATCGCGTTATTCCTTTTCCTGCGAAGAGAGATCGCTGACCCAGCGTTCCATTCCGTTTTTGATCTCCCGCTTGGCGGTTTCTTCATCCTCGGCATAGATAACATGTACGTAAAGCGCCGATTTATCGGAGGAAACATCCAGGCTGAGTGTGCCGGGCGTCAGGGAGATGAGGTTTGCAAGCACGGTGATCTCCGCATCGGTCTTTACGCTCAACGGCACGGCGACGATGCGCGGCTTCATGTGGAATTCCCATGTGAGGACATCATGCGCCAATCTCACGTTCGAAATCAGAAGTTCCTTCATGAAGAAACCCAAAAAGTGGACCATCTTAATGACCTTGCTAAAATAGACGGAAGGCCCAAGCGCGCGGCGTGCAATGTAGAGGATGACGTAGCCGATAAAAAAACCTGCCGTCAGGTTCGTCAAATTGATCTCGCCACTGAGCATTGCCCATGTCAGCGCAAGGATGATGTTCAAGATAAAGTAGTTCATGGGGTAATCTCCAGGACAGCCTGAATATACGCGGATGGATCCATCAACTGTTCACTTGCGCGCAGCGCCAGCGCAAAGGTGGAGGAGGCGCCCAGACCGATGACCACGGTGATCGCGGCCAGCACGGCGATGGGGGCGAGCAGGGCTGCCCATTGTTGTTTTGAGAGGGAGGGCAAAGCGACTTCCTCTGCAGTTGGCGATTTTTTCCAGAATGCTTCGTTCCATAGTTTCATCATCGAGAAGATGGTCAACAGGCTGACAGCCAGGGAAACCACAACAATGAAATACGCTCCATTTTCCAGGCCTGCCTGCACGAGGCTGAGTTTGGCAAAGAAACCAGAGAGCGGCGGGATGCCCGCCAGCGATAGCGCGGGGATGAGGAACAGGATTCCCAACATTGGCATAAGCTGATACAGACCGCCGAGTTTCTTGAGTTCGAGCGTCCCATGCAGGCGCTTCACCACGCCGCTGACGAGGAACAGGTTGGTCTTGACGATGATGTGGTGCGTGATGTAAAAGACCGACCCGGCCAACGCGAGCGGAGTAAACAGCCCCAGTCCCATCACCATGTACCCGATCTGGCTGATGATGTGGAAGGAGAGCACGCGTCGGAACTCGCCCTGGGCAACTGCGCCGAGGACGCCTGTCACCATCGTGAAACCTGCGACGACAAGGATCAAGTTGTGGGTGAACCCGGTGTCTTGAACGAAGATCAGCGTGAAGACGCGGATCAGCGCATACACCCCCACCTTGGTCAAGAGTCCTGCAAATACGGCAGAAACAGCCACGGGCGGAGTGTGATACGAAGCGGGCAGCCAGAAGAACAGGGGAAAGACCGCAGCCTTGATCCCAAATGCGATGAGGAACAGGATCGACAGTGTGGTCATCCAGCCTGATTGCTCTGCGGTAAGCCCGGCGGCGGTTTTATTTGCAACATCTGCCATGTTGAGCGTGCCGACTGTGCCGTACAGCAAGCCGAGCGCGGCCAGGAAAACGGCGGATGCCATCAGGTTGAGCGTGACGTATTTGATCGCGCCTTCCATTTGACCGCGTTCACCGCCGAGCGCCAGCAGGACGAAGGACGCCATCAGCATCACTTCAAACCAGACATATAAATTGAACAGGTCGCCGGTGAGGAACGCGCCGCATACGCCCATCAACAGGAATTGATAGAGTTGATGGAAGCCGAATCTCTCATGGGCGGGGTCGGCAGTTGCGAGCGAGTAAATTGCCACTGCAAAACCGATGATGCCCGTCAGTGTAACCATGATGGCGCTGAGCAGGTCTGCGACCAGAGTGATGCCAAATGGCGCGGGCCAGGCGCCGATTTGTGTGGCGCGAATGCCGCTGTGTTCCACTTCGATGAGCAGCCAGACTGCCGAGACCAGCAATGCTGCTGAGCCGAGGACGCTCAGCCAACGCTGGGCATTTCGTGATTTGTACGCCAGCAGGGCGGTGATGCCTGTCAGCATGGGAATGATGATGGGAAGTACCAGCAGCGTGTTCATGGGTTGGCTTCCTGCATTTCATTCACATTGTCTGTGGTTTTCATTTTGTCGAGATCATCTGTGCGGACGGATTTGTACGCGCTGTAGGAGAGCGCCAGCGCGAAGGCCGTCACGCCGAAACTAATCACGATGGCGGTCAGGATCAAGGCCTGCGGGAGCGGGTCTGCAGCGGCGTTTGCCAATGACTGCTGATCCATGGGAATGACGGGCGACTCTGCGCGCGTCAACCGCGCGGCGGTAAAGATCAGCAAATTTGCAGCGTGACTGAGCAGCCCCAGCCCGATCAGCAATTTCACCAGACTGCGGCGAAGCATCATGTAGATACCGGCGGCATACAACCCGCCGATGACGAAGGCGAGGACAATTTCCATGGTTACTCCACCTCTTCCAGGGCGAAGATGATGGTCAGGGTGACGCCCATCACTGCCAGGAACACACCAATGTCGAATAGGACAGGTGTGCCAATTTTGATATCGATCATCCCCGTTATGGTCAGATTCGTCCACATTCCGGTGAGGAAGGATCCTCCTGTAAGCAGACCAGGCAACCCACTCAACAGCGCGGTTAAAAGCCCGCTGCCGATCAGCAGGCGGGTCTCAATTCCAAGCACGCGGCGTGCTTCTCCCGCCCCGCACGCAATCGAGAACAACGCATAAGCGGCAGATGCGACCAGACCGGCAATGAAACCGCCGCCCGGTTCGTTGTGTCCGCGCCAGAAGATAAATGCCGAAAACAGAAGCAGGATCGGGAACAAGTAGCGAACCGTGGTCCGCAGGATGAGAGAGTCAATTTTCATTGTTCACGCCCCTGTCCTTTGCGAAACTTAAGCAGGGCGTACACCCCAATGCCGGCAATGGCGAGCACGGTGATCTCGCCCATCGTATCCATGCCGCGGAAATCCACAAGGATCACGTTGACAATGTTCCGCCCGTAGGCCTCCGCCAGGGATTTTTCGACAAAAAACGTTGAGATGCTTTTGGAAATTTCAACCTCCACGGCCACCAGCACCAGCGCTGTCATTACCCCGCCCGCAAAAAGCGCAATGACCGCATCGCGGCCGCGCGAGCGCTTTGAGCTGAATTGGTTGAATTTTGGCAAATGATAGAACGCCAGCACGAAGAGGATCACCGTCAGTGATTCGATGGCGAATTGCGTGATCGCCAGGTCTGGCGCGCCGTACATCAAAAAGATAAGCGCCACACCCGTCCCCGCCCCGCCGAGCGCCGCAATGGCTCCAAGTCGCGAGGGGGATAACACCGCCGCAAGCGCCGAAATAAGGATCAGCCCAGCGATGATAAATTCATAAAACTCAACAGTAGCTATGGAAACGTGTTCAGGGATGAAGCTCAAGTTGGCGATACGCTCAAGCCCATACCACCCGCCAACCGTTACACATAGGATGATGATAATAAGGTAATAGCGCAGGGTCCCGCTTTGCAGGAAACGAGTCTGCATGCGCGCGAGGGCGTTCAGCCCATCGAGCGCTGCCGTGTAAAAATAGGCGGGTCCCCATTTCCATTCGATTTTTTGCAGGATGATTCTCAGGGGTTTTCGAATTGCGAACAGACCAATGCCTGCGATGACCGTGCCGAGACTCAACAGGAAGGCGGTATTGATGCCATGCCACAACACCAGTTTGACGTTAACCGCTTCACCCGCCGCGCTCGAAACTGCTGGGCCGACCATCAAGCCTCCAACTACGCTGGGAAAGAGTCCTGCCAACAGGCTCAGGGCTGTCAGCAGCGCCGGTCCCAGCCACATGCTGAACGGCGCTTCGTGCGGTTTCCTGGGCGTCTTTGTTTGTTCCCCAAAAAATGGAGCGACTCCCACCACGCCTGCCACGAACACGGTTGAAAGTCCCATGAAGAGGATGGCTGCCATCAACCAATAATTGAATTCGAGTCCTGTTTCGTAAACGACTTCTTTGGCAATGAAGCCGAAGAGCGGCGGCAAGCCAGCCATCGAGAGAGCGGTGATACCTGCCGCAGTCGCTGTGATCGGCAGGGCGCGGAACAGCCCGCCGAGTTGGGTGACATCGCGGGTGCCGGTCTCATGATCCAATGCGCCAGCCACGAGGAATAACGCGCCTTTGTAAAGCGCATGACCAAGGAACAGGACGACAGCCGCTTTGAGCGCCAGCGGCGTTCCCAAGCCGATGAGCATGGTCAATGTGCCGAGTGCGCCCAGTGTGGAGTATGCCAGCAGGCGTTTCAAGTCAGTTTGGGAGAGGGCGAGGTAACTGCCGACCAGCATGGTGATCAATCCCACACCGCCGACGGTGTACATCCAGATGTCATTTCCGCCGAGCACGGGATTCAAACGGGCGAGAAGATAAATGCCCGCCTTGACCATCGTCGCCGAATGCAAATAGGCGCTGACAGGCGTCGGCGCCGTCATGGCGTTGGGCAGCCAGTAATGGAAGGGGAATTGCGCCGATTTGGTGAAGGCTCCCAGCAGGATCAGTATCAGCGCAGGGAGAAATAACGGGTGGGACTGAACAGCCGTCCCGTTGGAAAGAAGCGCGGAGATTTCCATTGTCCCGCTCATCTGCCCAAGCAGGATGATGCCTGCCAACATCGCCAATCCGCCGCTGCCCGTCACAAGCAGGGCTTGCAGGGCGGAGGCGCGGGCGTTTTCTTTTTCATGCTCGAAACCGATCAGCATGAAGGAACTGAAGCTGGTCAGTTCCCAGAAGATGAAGAGCAGAAGCAGGTTGTCGGAGAGCGCTACGCCGAGCATGGCTCCCATGAAGAAGAAGAGCCAGGCGTAGAAGCGCCCGATGTTGGGGTTTTTTTCGAGGTAGCCGCCCGCGTAAATGACAACCAGGGCGCCGATGCCGCTGATGAGCATGGCGAAGATCAGGCTCAAGCCATCGGCGCGGAAGGAGAAGCTCGCGCCGAATTCCGCCGCCCAGGGTATTGAAAAGGTTTCGGGGTTACCCGCTGCGGCGCGCGGCAGCAGGCTTGCGAAATAGATGGTTATCCCAAATGGCAACAGGGCGATCAGCCAATGTGCCAGGTTATTTTTTTTACGAAAGAACAGGGGGACAACCAACGCCGCCACAAAAACGGATAGGGTGAAAATAGCTATCATCATATTGGTTTCCTGTTTCCATGGATAAAGTTTCCCTGTGTATTTCAGTCTGCCTGAAATGCTAATGTCCCTTGTTATAAGGTCTTTTGATAAGGGCGCCCTTAGAGAGCGTTTCTTAAGTCAGACCCTAAAGGTTTTCGCCGCAAAACAGAACCATAATTTGCAAAAAAGCGCCCACAAAACGGCGTTTTCGTAACCGTGGGAAACCTTTAGGGTCTTTGCCTACGAGTTAAGAAACAGTCTC
>JAUXWL010000604.1 GCA_030680155.1 Anaerolineales bacterium | reverse complement strand
CAGCGCCAGGTGTGCAGTTTTTGGCAGTGAACATCCCCGACCTGACGGCTGGCGGAAATGTAAGTGTCCTCGCTCCCAACTCGCAGGTGGAACTGCCCGCCTTTTTGGCCGGATATACTCTGGCGATGCTGATCGAAGAATATCACATCGGCATGCTCATTCCGCAGGGCGATGTGGACAGCCAGCGCGCCTTCCTCGCCTTCAATAATGGCATGAAATATTATTGCGGCTTGTGCCGAACACTCTTTTTCTCGCAGTTCACCTACCCGACTTTTCTTGAAATCCCCGTGGATGAAGACCCTGCGCGCTTTGGCGGTTATGCCAACGTCCTCATTAATGACCGTGACGTGGACGGGCTCTATATTTATCCATCCCTTGCAAGCGCAGATTTCCTCTCTTATGTCGGTACACAGGGCGTTCTGCTGGTCGGGACATCCATGCCCGAGCCGCGCCCTGGCGGTTGGGTGATGACGGTCAGTCCTGACACGGTCAAAGCCATTCAGATCGCCTGGCCCCAACTGATTGCCGGACAAGGCGGACAGAACGTTCAATCCCCGCTCGGGCTTGCGGATGTGGACCCGGGACTGCTCACCGATGGAAAGCTCCGTCTTGTGCAGGAGACGCTCGATGCCCTGCTGGCTGGGCGGATCCTGACGAGCAATCCGTAATCATTTATCTGTGGAAACTGAAAACAAGAAAACGACGGGCGTCACGCCCGTCGTTTTCTTGTCGTGCCATCATCTATCTCAGGAGGAGGAGAAGAGAAGCCGTTATATGTATGCCCTTTCGGGCTGGGAGTGGGGGATAAGCCACTCCTGCCGCACCAGCCATGCCATCGATTTGATCAACAATGCCATCGGGCTGATGGGAGTCGGGATAATTTCATCTACACCCGCAAAATGATAATTTGACAGGTTCGCTTCACTCTGATGTGGAGCCAGAAGCAGAAGTGTTCCGCCCGTGGTGGCGCGCAAGCCTTTGCAGAGAGCCAGCCTGTCCTCGACAGACATGTCAAGGTTGAGGACGATCAGCGTCGGCGCAAGCAGGCGCGATGTTTGGACTGCGTTTCGAGGCGTGCTTTCAACGACTACGCGGCAGTTCTTTTGCTCAAAAAGCGTTTCCCACACGCTGACCATTTCAGCATCCCGTGAGGCGATCAGGACGATGTGCATTTCATTGGCGTTCATGGTGGATCTCCAGATAACCATCGACTTTTTCCTTTTCATCTGCTTTATTCATTAGTTGCCAGTGGAGATAGGAACGGTCTGGTACTTTTGTACTGTTTTCCAAAATAGTACTTGACTCTGTTTTAGCTTGCATGATAAACTCTCCCCCGCTTGAAGAAAGCAAAAATTTTTTGAAAGGAGGCGCACGCCCCATGGTTATGTCCAAGTTCTACATTAGTCCCGCTCTCACTGGCTTCGTTGCTGGTGTTGATAGCCGTAGTGCGCCTGTACGTCGTTAGGTTCTTCTTTTCGTAACCTCACGACCACGGCGCGCCAAGCCCGTGGTCGTTTTTCTTTAACCGTCAAAAGCGGTCACGGGAGTCCTCTCTGGTGACCGCTTTTTTGTTATTGGCTGGTCATACAGTACCGCGAGATTGATCTCGCGAACAAAGCGACATAAACCTCGCGGCCCAAAAATAAGCCGCTGGTTTCAAGGAAAAAATATCATGGTTGCCATACAGACCCAATTATTTGAAGCAAAGGATACCCGTTTCGATCCCATCGACCTTCGCAAGGACTACGGCGCCGACGCCATGAAGTTAATGCTGCGGGATGGAATCGAACAATGACCAATCCAACGCTGCTTAACTTAAACCTCAGCCTGCGTGCTGTTACCCGGGCGGATGTCCACGCTGTGGCAAAGCTCATCTACAATGTCTGCGAAGCGGATGGCGATGTCACCGTCGCCGACACGCCCGAAGACCTCCTGCATCAATGGCAAACAGAAGGCTTCAACCTTGCCACCGACGCCCGCCTTGTGGAAACCGAAGACGGACGCGTGGTCGGCTTTGAAGATTTCTATAATATCAAAGACCATGCTGATTTGAATCTTGACGGATATGTCCATCCCGATTTCAAAGGACAGGGCATTGGAACTGCCCTGATCCAATGGGCGGAGGGACGCGCCCGTGAAGAAATGAACCTCGCCGCCGCACCTGACCTGCGTGTGTTCACCCGCTCCACAACCGATGGCAGGGATGATGATGGCAAAACCCTGTTTACGGATATGGGCTACACCCCTGTCCGCTTTCATTGGCGCATGGCGATCAACCTGACTGAAATGCCGACCATCCCTGCCTTCCCAACTGGTATTGAACTGCGCCCCTTCGATAAAGAAGCGCACGCCCGCCTTGTTTGGGAAGCCGACAACGAAGCCTTCAGCGAACATTGGGGCAGCCATGACACCACGTTTGAAGAATGGACATTTCGTAAATTTGGCAGACCGGAATTTGACCCCTCCCTGTGGCTTATTGCCTGGGATGGCGACCAAATTGCTGGCTTCTCTCAAAACCGTTTCCGCATGGGCATTGGCTGGGTCGGCACGCTGGGCGTCCGCAAACCCTGGCGCAACAAGGGACTTGGGCTGGCATTGCTGCAACATTCCTTTGGCGAGTTCTACAGACGCGGTATGAAAACCATCGGCTTGGGCGTGGATGCCTCCAATACCACCGGTGCGACCCGTCTCTATCAACGCGCAGGGATGCACACAGCAAGTGAATTCGTCACGTTTGAAAAGGAACTTCGTCCCGGACGAAGTTTGGAAGAATAAGCGTTTATCTGAATCATCGGAGTGCAGACTTTAGTCTGCGCTGGCATTGCGGACTGAAGTCCGCGCTCCGGTAATTTCTGGGTAGTTTTGAGAGGACACCATGAAAGAACAAATCGAAACACAAACCATTCAATTGCCTGAAGGTTTCGCTTTCCGCAGCGCAACCCTGGCAGACGTCGACCTTGCTTTCGCCATGTTCAACACGTGGGCGGAGCGCGTGATCGGAGAGAAGGATTTCACCAGCGCGGAGGTCATCCGCGAAGATTGGACCTCGCCTCTGTTCGACCCCGCGCGCGATATCCGCCTCGTCTTCGCACCGACGGGGGAGTTGGTCGGCTACACAGAAGTGTGGACGAATTCCAACCCGCCTGTCCACCCGTGGATCTGGGGACGCGTCCACCCCGATTATTGGGGCAGGGGCATTGCCACCGCGCTGCTCACTTGGGCAGAGGAACACGCCTCCCGCGTGCTGGCAGACCTTCCCGCCGACCTGCGCTTCGCTCCCCGCACGGGTGCGCCACGCATTGCGGAAAATGCCAGGGCAGTGTTTGAAGGACGCGGCTTTACCTACATCCGCAGTTCGTACCAGATGCGCATTGAAATGAACGAAGCGCCGCCTGCTCCCGAGTGGACGGCGGGCATCAAGGTGCGGACCAGTACGCATGAAGACATCCCTGCCATTTACGAAGCCGTGCGCGAATCCTTCCGTGACCATTTTGGTCACATCGAAGAACCGTTCGAAGAAGGGCTGGCTCGTTTCACGCACTTCATGAAATCGGACGGACAAGACCCCGACCTGTGGTTCCTTGCCATGGATGGCGACCAGATTGCAGGCGTCAGCCTGAGCCGTCTTGAATCCTATGACGATGCGAACGTCAGTTGGGTCAACATTTTGGGTGTCCGCCGCCCGTGGCGCAAACATGGGCTGGGACTGGCCCTGCTCCAGCACAGTTTTGGCGAATTCTACAAACTCGGCAAGCGCAAGGCGGGTTTGGGCGTGGATGCCCAAAATCTGACTGGCGCCCTGAAGCTATACGAAAAGGCAGGCATGTCCGTCCACCGTATGTACGACACCTACGAAAAGACGATTCGCTCTGGACGTGAAATCAGTGTAGAATCACTATCAGAATAAAAACCAATTTGCATAGTAAGGAGAAATTCATGAACCTGCGTTGTCTTTATTGCCAGACCCCGTTCACTCTCAGCCGCGCCGAATTGCTTACCGCGATTGTTACCATGAATGAAAAGCATCAGAATCACTACGATGCGCACTGTCCACGCTGTCGCCGCGCTAATTCCATTTCCCGCCAGCGCATGGAACTCTTCTTCCCAAACTGGCGTGAAGCCGCCAAACAACAGGCAGCTGCGGCAGAAGCCGCTGCAAGGGAGCCTGTCCCAGCCTCTGCTTCCCTGAAAACGGTGCCGCTGAAAAAGGCGGTAAAGGCTTCCACCACCAGCGCCGCAAAGAAGGCTCCCGCAGCCAAAGCCGCCGCAGAAAAGAAACCTGCTGCTGCCAAAAAGACGACCGCACCCAAAAAGCCCGCCGCGAAAGCGCCCGCAAAAACGACCAAGGTCGCTGCAAAGACCAAAAAGAAGTAAAAGTTTCTCGGTTGAAACCGTCCCGCAGGTTTGGTAGCCCAACGCCTGCGGGATATTTTTATGAAATGGAATTGCATGAACATTTGCGCAGTATTTTTTGATTTTGGCGGCGTCATCCAGCGCACCGAATTTCAAGCGCCGCGCCAGCATCTGGCGCAACGCTTCGGCATGGAATATGACGACATTGACAAACTCATCTTCCAAAGTCCCAGCGCCGTAAAGGCAACCTGTGGCGAGATCAAAGTGGAAGAACACTGGAAAGCCATTGCCCGCAGGTTGAAAATTAAAGGGGACCAGGTCACGGAAGTTGAATCGGAGTTCTTTGGCGGCGATGTGATCGACTGGTCGATCATCGAATTCCTGCGTGGGCTTCGTCCGCGCTTCAAAACGGGGCTGATCAGCAATGCCTGGTCAGACATGCGTGAGTATCTTGTCCGTAAAAACATTGCAGACGTTTTCGACCACCTCATCATTTCAGCGGAAGTTGGCATGGCAAAGCCCGAGGCGGGCATCTACCGTCTGGCGTTGGAGCAGGCTCAGGTCGAGGCAGGCGAAGCGGTCTTTGTGGATGATGTCCGCGCGAATATTGAGGCATGTCAGCAGATCGGTATGCAAGGCATCCTGTTCAAAGATCCGCAGGAAGCCATGAGCCAATTGAAACAAACATTGAAACTTGAGTGAAATTCCCGCTCGACGGGGGTTTCAAAAACAGGAAACATCATGAACACATCCACCGATGCCAGCTTCCCCGACCTGACCTTCCTGCACCTGCTTTTCGGTCACCGCAGTTTGGATGAACTTCGTCATGCCTTTGTGGATTGCTCTTGGGAGAATAACGCGGCGCGTGTGTTGTTGAATGCGCTGTTTCCCAAGAGGCTGTCGAGTGTGTATCCAATCTATTAACGGATGCTGCGTCGCACCTGACTTAACAGGGCGGTTTACCCGATTGGTGCGACGCATCCTATTCTCCTGATTGTAATCGGCAGATGGAAACCTTCCATCTGCCGATTTGCATTGTGTGCATGCAAAGGTTGTCAGCGGCAGTCGCTCAAGCCGCCGTCCCCGGCGGCGTTTTGCGAGGGAAACCTGCGCCGGGGACGGCGCAGGGAGCAAGTCACCTGACATGGTTTGCGTGCGCACTTTGCATTCCCATACAAGAGTGTTAAGAGGTTTAATTGACGCGATAACAATTTTGCAAGTATAATTTTCCAGTCCTTCCAGCCATGGAGGGAAAAAGAGGAAATATGGCGCTGCGCGGCAATTTACGCGATTTTACAATCACTCAACTTCTAAACCTGATCAACCTTGCAAGCAAGACGGGGACGCTCGTGGTGGATGGGGCTTCGGAGCAGGCTTTAATTTCCTTCCGCGAAGGGAAGTTGTCCTACGCCCGCATTGGCCGTGAGGATGGCAGCCTTGCATCTGTGCTCCACAAGGCGAACAAGATCAACGCCAATCAATACCGTGCCATTGCCGACCGCGCCGGACAAATGACCGATAAGGAATTGGGGCTGCTGCTCATCAACGCAGGCTATGTTTCGCAGGATGATATTTTGCTGAATTTGCAGGGGTATTTCACCGATGTGGTGAGACGCCTGTTTACCTGGGTGGAAGGGGTCTTCCGTTTCGAGAATGATATGCTTCCGCCCGATGACCGCATCAATGTGCGGCTCGACCTTGAGAACATTATCATCGAAGGGTCGCGGCAGTTGCGCGAGCTGGAGCAATTGCAGGATGAAATTCCCAGCCTGGATATGGCGCTCAAGTTTACCGAGCGTCCGCTCACCAATGTCAATTTGAGCGTGGATGAGTGGAAGGTCGTAAAGTTCGTTGACCCAAAGAATACGATGCGCCAGATCGCAAGTACGAACAAGTTGACCGAGATCGAAATTCGCAGGATCGTGTATGGTTTGTTGCAGGCAGGCCTGGTGGAGTTGGCACGTCCCACCGGCATTGCCGCGCCGCCGAACCCGAAGATGTTCCCAACGCAGGATAAAGAAGAACAGAAATCATTGATCAATAAACTGATCGGCCGCATTCGCACGATGTAATAAAACCAGGTCGGAAGGAATAGAATTTATGCAAACGGTCAAAATGGTAGTTACAGGTCCATTCAGCGCTGGCAAGACGCAATTCATTCAATCTGTCAGTGAAATTGACGTTGTCGCCACGGAGCGAAAGATCTCCTCGGATGAGGAACGAACGGTCAAAAGCGCCACCACGGTTGCAATGGACTTCGGGCGCATCACCGTGGATGAAGACCTGGTCCTGTACCTTTTCGGCACTCCCGGTCAGAAACGCTTCGACTTCATGTGGGAGATCCTCTCCGAAGGGATGCTGGGTTTCATCGTCATGGTGGATAGCACCCGTCCTGAAACCTTCCGCGAGGCGCGCTCGATCCTGGAGACTTTTCGCGCGTATGCGCCCACACCTTTTGTGGTTGCAGCAAATAAACAAGATGTGGATGACGCCTGGGAGCTTGAGGATGTCCGCAATGCGCTGCGTCTGGACAAGACCACGAAATTACTGCCCTGTGTGGCGACGGAACGCGATACGGTAAAGACCGTATTGCTCGAGTTGTTGTACAGCATCCTGCATGAAATGGAATCCGGGAAATAACGGGTGGGTTGTTGATTTGCTGTGTCTTCCATTACGACTGATCAGGGAATTGTTCATTATGAAGTCTACGGGCGCGGGCGCCCGGTAATTCTTCTGCATGGCTGGCTTGGCTCGTGGGGGCTTTGGCAGGAGACCATGGCGTATCTGGGCGCGTTTTATCGCACCTATGCGCTGGATTTTTGGGGGTTTGGTGAATCGGGGAAGAAGCGCGAAACCTACGCCGTTTCAGATTTTGTAGTTCTGGTTAATCAATTCATGGAGCAGTTGGGCATTGTCCATGCGCCTCTGGTGGGACACAGCATGGGCGGCACGGTCAGCCTTGCGGTTGCCATCCAATACCCGGAACGGGTGAGCAAGGTGGTTGTTGTAGGTTCACCCATGGTCGGGTCATCGCTTGCGCCCCTGCTCAAATTGGCGGGATACCGCCCGATTGCCTTCATGCTTTTCAACATGATGGGACCCTTTCGCACCTTCATGAAATATTATTATTCGCGCGTAATCTGCAGTGACCCGCGTTTCCCGCGCATGATGGACCGCGACCTTTCCCGGACGACAGTTGAGTCTTTCCTGCTTTCCATCGCTTCGCTTCGCCGCACAGATTTGACTCCCATGCTCTCGCAGATCAAAGTCCCTGCCATGGGCATGTACGGCGACAAGGATGTGGTCGTCCATCCCCTGCAATGGCAGCCGATGGTTTCTGGCATTCCCCATTCAGTGATCGAGCGCTTCCCGAAAGCGGGTCACTTCCCCATGTTGGAAGAGCCGACAGAATTCACCCTCAAATTAAAAAATTTCCTCGATCAAGACCGCCAAAATCCATGAGCAGTGACGCCTATTTTTATCCCCAAAAAATGGGGAGGATCATTTTGCTCGGTATGGAGGAGGTGATCGGCAAAAGCGGGGTGGATGCCATCCTTCAGCTTGCCGCACTTGACGATTTGGTTCAAAACTATCCGCCGTCGAAAATGGAGCGGACGTTCCCGTTTGCGTCGGTGAGTAAAATGCTTGCAGCGCTGGAGCAGGCCTACGGTCCGCGTGGGGGGCGGGGAGTGGCGCTCCGTACGGGGCGGGCGAGTTTCAAGTACGGACTGAAGGAATATGGGTCCATGCTCGGGCTGACTGAGATGGCGTTCCGTCTGCTGCCGCTTCCGACAAAACTGCATACGGGTGCAAAGGCATTTGCGGAATTGTTCAATAAACACACCGACCAGCAGGTGCGGGTGGAAGAAACGGAAAGCTGTATTTTCTGGCACATCGAACGCTGTCCGCTTTGCTGGGGCAGGCAAACGGATGGGGCATCCTGCCATTTGGCGGTGGGATTGTTGCAGGAAGCCTTGTATTGGGTGAGCGGGGGCAAGGTATTTCAGGTGGAAGAGACCGCCTGTATTGCGCAGGGTGGCGAAGTTTGCACGATCAGCATAGATAAAACCCCGCTTGCGTAGCCGATTCAGTCCGGTTAATAACAATTTTGTTTTGCTATGCGGCGTGTCTTATCCCCTGCTTTGATTTATAATCCCTGCGTATGCTTAAGATCATCCTCCATGCGCCCAACCCCATTATGCCGTTTTGTGAACCGGCGCGTGAGCTGCGGATCCAAAACTCGCCGCTCTGGCTTCACCAGCGTAACCTGCTGGCTCCCTATGTGACCCGTGAAATGGAGTTGAAACAGGGAGACCGTCTCCAGCCTGTGCGTGAGCCTGCCATTGTGTACCGCGACAATCTCTTTTTCGACGAATATTATATTAAAGCGTTCATGAGTCAGGCGCTCAAGCAAAACCGACCTGTCCGCGCGGCGTTTCGGGCCGATGACCCTGCCTTTCGTGAACATGCGCTTCCGCTCTCCATTTCCTACACTCCGGCGGGGAGTTTGTACCTGGCAGATCTATGGTATTACCCGAATGGACCCGTGGCGGGCGTGGAGCCGCTGGTCATTGACATGCAGGCGCGTGAGATCGGCTATTACCATGTGCCAACCTACATGGCTGACCAGAGCGGCGATCTTGTTTTTCAAGTTCCATTACGCGCCATGTTGGCGATTGACTCGTGGGTGCATGTCTTTATCGCGGATATGGTCTTCAGTCAGTTTGCGCGCGGGGCCCGGTTTGAAAAGCGGTTGAATGAAGACCTGGGTTTCAAAGTAAAAATTCTCAGCAAGGCGATCTATGAAGGACGTCAGGTGCTGGAATCTTCCGAATTGGTGAAGGTCGGCAAGGGATGTGTGATTGACCCCAGCGCCATCATCCACGGGCCGACGATCATCGGCGACAATGTCACCATTAATGCGGGCACGGTCATCGAGAATTGCGTTATTGGGAACAACGTCAACATTTCGCAGGATGTGCAATTGATGCTTTCTGTGATCGGCGACGGCGCTTTTTTACCTTTCCGAACCGCTTTATTTATGACCACTTTAATGGAAAACGCGATGGTGGCGCAAAATACCTGTTTGCAAATGTGTGTGATCGGAAGAAACACGTTTATCGGCGCGGGTTCCACATGGACGGATTACAACCTGATCCCCGCTCCCCTCCGCGCCCGTGATGGGAATGGCAAGTTGAGCATTTCCAACCGCCCGGTATTGGGTGGGTGCGTTGGTCATAATTGCCGTATCGGTTCGGGCATGATCATTTACCCAGCCCGCACCATCGAGTCGGATGTGGTCCTGGCGGCATCTGCTGAACGGCGCGTGATCGACCACGACATCACCTTCGACCAGAGCGACCATCACAAGTTGAGGCTGGCGCACCTGCACCAGACTCCCTATCACCGGCATCTAAAAGCCGAGGCGGAGTCATGGTAAAAGGTGATCGAGCATAGATGGATACCTTCGCGTTCATCATCCACCCCATTGACCCCAAGCGCGATGTCAGCCGAAAATTTCCGTTTTTGGGAAAGGCGCTCTCGGAGAAACAGATCGATTTTTTCTCCACCTTCTTTCCGCCGGTGTACATTTCGGAGATCGAAGGCATTACTTCACAAACCACGGGCAAGGTTGTCAAAGGCTGGTTCATTGCCTGCCCCTACACCCCGCGCCGCATGATGCAGTTGCCTGAGCGTACCGTCTATCGTAAAATTATCCAGACAGGCCGCATGGCTGAGGGGCTGGGCGCAAATATCCTTGGCTTGGGCGCGTTCACTTCGGTGATCGGCGATGCCGGTGTGACGATTGCCAATGCGCTGGATGTCCCCGTCACCACCGGAGATTCGTACACGGTGGCGATGGCAGTGCAAGCCATTCGGGACGCGGCAAAGGTCATGGATATTAAACTGTCTGATGCGACGGTTGCCGTGGTGGGCGCCACGGGAGCCATTGGGCGCGTCTGCGCTGAACTGTTGGCTGGGGAGGCCGCCCGGACATTGCTCATCGCCCGGGATGAGAAAAAACTCGCAGCTCTGCGAAACAGGCTCAAGGTCCAGGCGCGAAGCGAGCTTGTCATCAGCACAAAAATGGATGTTTTGAAGGAAGCACAATTGATTCTGACGGTTACCAGTTCCATTCATGATGTCATCCACCCCGAACATTTGCAGGCGGGTAGTGTGGTCTGCGATGTGGCGCGTCCTCGCGATGTATCTGCAATGGTGGCGGCGGTGAGAGATGATATATTAGTGATTGACGGCGGCATGGTGGATGTGCCCGGCCCCGTAAATTTCCATTTTAATTTTGGCTTTCCCGAGGGTAAGGCGTATGCCTGCATGGCAGAGACGATTGCCCTGGCATTGGAGGGACGCTTTGAGGATTACACCGTTGGCAGGGAAATTACGCTCGAACGGGTGAATGAGATCACGGCCATGGCGGAGAAGCACGGTTTCCGCATGAGTGGTTTCCGCTCCTTCGAGCGCGAAGTAACCGAAGAACAGATCGAAGCCGTCCGACAAAACGCCCGCAAAGGGAAAAGGACGCGCTTAGGAGGCTTACATGGGTAACGCACGCCTTTTGGTAGTGGAAGATGATCTCGATATTGCCAACATGCTCAAGATCTATTTCACAGGGTTGAAATACGATGTGGATGTGGCAAACCGCGGACGCGATGCCCTGGAAAAAACCAGGCAGGTACTGCCGCATTTGATCGTGTTGGACATCATGCTCCCCGATATAGACGGATATGAGGTCTGCCGCACGCTGCGTACCAACATGCGTACCAGTCATATTCCCGTCATCTTCCTGACCCAGAAAGATGAACGCAGCGACAAACTGCAGGGGCTCGAACTGGGCGCGGACGATTACATTACCAAGCCCTTTGATATCGAAGAATTGAAACTGCGTGTGCAGGGCGCCATCCGCCGCTCGGAACGCGAGAGTCTCACCGACCCGCGCTCTGGTTTACCGGCGGGACGCCTGATCGAAGAGCAGCTTCGCCGCATCATCCGTGAGAAAGATTGGGCATTGCTGGATGTGCGCATCAACAACTTTGAGCCGTTCAAGGATGTCTACGGGTTCGTGGCGGGCGATGACGTGATGCGCTTTGCCTCCATGCTCGTCGGCGAGGTGGTGGATGAACTCGGCACGACCAGTGATTTCATCGGTCACGCCGGGGGCGATAACTTCATCATTATTACTACAAGTGAGGCGGCTGCGAACCTCCGCCAGAAGATCAAGAATCGCTTTGCCGCGGAAGTGCAAAGTCACTATAACTTTATCGACCGCCAGCAGGGATTCATTCAGGCTCCCACAACCGAGGGCGGCTCTGAAAAGGTCGGCTTTATGACCTTCTCGGTGGGGCTTGTCTCTCCCACCTCCCATTCCTTTGCAGATATTCGTGAGATCACAGAACTTGCGGCAGAGGCTCGAAGACAGGATACGGCGGCTTCCACCGCTTAGTGGAAGTGAGCGTTTCGCATGAATCCCGGTTTGGGTATTAGCCTGTTACTTGCTGGACTGGCGGTGATTGCGCTGGTCTGGCTCTTTTTAAAAATGCTGCCCCGCCCGCAGGTGGAGCAGCATGATTCCCATTCCGTACCTCATCAGACCGAATCCCCCCATCCCAATGACGCCATTGTAATTCTCCAGCCCGGTGGACGGGTGGAGTTTGTGAGTGACCGCGCGCGGTCATTTTTCAATTTACGCGAGAACGAACCATACGACCTGGAGCGCCTTGCGCGGCATGTGCGTCCCTCGGATGATTTTTTGGACCTGTGTGTTTCTCCCGGTTCCAAACGAGTTTCCATCGGTGGCAGGCTGGTGGAACTTGCGTCTTATGAGGTGCCTGGCTCGTACCCAAGGATGTTGATCTCCCTGCGGGAAAAGGAAGCCGCTTCCACGCTGGAAATTGGAAATGACGAAGCCGGTGAAACCCTGCGGATGGCGACAGAGTTCAGCCAGGGCGTTGCCGCAAGCCTGAACCTGGATGCCACCGTCCGCTCGATCATGGACCATGTCAGCCGCCTCATTCCCTCCGATGTCTTTGAACTTAAACTATGGAATGAAGAACGTCATGTGCTTGTCCCGTACCGTCTGCAAAAATCCTCCACAGGGCGGTTGGTAACCTCCACGCTTTCCCAATTTGGGGTTCTCACAGAACAGATGGTTGAGCGGCGCGCGCCCGTCATGCTGGAGGATGTACGTTCTCACATCAACTCTTCTTCCAACAACAATGTTACTGCCATACAGTCCTATCTGGGGATTCCCCTTATCATAGCGGGTGAATTGGTCGGCACGATCGAAGCAGGACAACTGAACAGGGGCGCATTCGGTCAGCACGATCTTGATCTGCTCGCGCTCGTTTCCGGACAGGCTGCCGTTGCCATCCGAAACGCAAAACTCTACGAAGGGGAACAGAGGCGCGGCGCCGAACTGGCTGGACTGGCAAACCTAACCCAGGCGCTTGGTTCCGTCCGCGAAGTGCAGGAAGTCTTTACCCGCCTGGTGGAAAGCGTTGCCCCCCTCTTCAAAACAGAGATCATTGGCTTCCTTTTATATGATGAAGACAAACGAACACTGGAAGGAATGAATCCCTTTCAGGGTTTGCCCTCTCATGTCGTTAATATCTACCGTTCCAATATCCCGGTTGGCAGCCCCGCCGACACGGTTGTCGCCAGCCAGCAGCCCATCATCACCATGAACGCCCTGGAGGATGAAAACTGGCGCGCACTCGGTTTATTGGATGTGGCCACCGCTGCCAGCCTGCGTGACAATGCGCTCATTCCGCTTCTTTCTTCGGGACGCATGCTCGGCTACTTTCAGGTAGGGCACCACCTTCGGGGCGCTTCCTCCTTTACCTCCGAAGAACTTCGCCTGATGAACATTGTGGCAAACCAGGCAGCCGCCATCATCGAAAACATCCTGCTGGTACAGCAGGCCCGCAGCCGCGCACAACGCGCCGACGCCCTGCGCCGCATTGCCAGTTTATCCTCCTCTTCTGCCACGCTCGAAGAGATTCTCAAATACTCCGTGCAGGAACTGGCCCATCTCTTCCAGGCAGATATGGGCGCAATCTTTATGCTGGATGAAACCCGCGGCATGTTGCGCCTGCGCCGCGAATCGACCTTTGGCGTTCCCGACGACATCAGCGGCACCTTCATCCAGATCTTTGTCGATGACCCCAGTTATCGCTACACGGTTTCAGGCAGTCGTAAATCCTTTCTCTCCGGCAGCCTGGGCACAGACCGCAGAATCCTGCCTGCCTACCGTCCGCTGGCAACCGCGCTGAATATCGAATCTGCCATCGTGGTTCCATTGGTTGTGCGCGAACGCAGCATTGGCGAACTCATGCTGGGAAGCTACAAACTCAATCTCTTCAACTCATACGATCTGCAAGTGATCTCCACTGCCGCAGGGCAGATTGCAACCGCCGTGGAATCTGCCGGACTTCTTGTCCAAACCGATGACTCTTTGCGCAATCGCGTGGACCAACTCTCCACCATCATGCGCGTTGGCAGGGAAATGGGCGCCTCCCTGGACTACAAACACCTGCTGCAGGTGACCCATGACGAGGCAATTCGCGCCATGCACGCAGATTGTGTCTCCGTCATCCTGCTGGACCAGGAATTCGACCCCTCCGATCCGCATATCAAGATCGCGAATGGATGCAGTCACCCGCAAAAATTAACTCCCGCCGAGCGGGCCGCGCTCAAGAGCGGTGAACCTCACCTTGTTTCCGACTACTCGCAGGGCAACATCTCCAGCCCGCACGAAGGTGTGCTCTCGGCGCTGATCGTCCCCATCAAATATCAAGCAGGCGCGGTTGGCTTGCTGACCCTTCACTCCAGCCAACCTGGATTCTTCAAAGCGGAGTCTGTGGAATTGGCGCAAATGCTTGCTTCTCAGGCTGGGATCGCCTTCAACAACGCGCATCGTTATCAGAACGAAAAGCAGCGCAGTGAACTGATCCGCCGCCGCGCTGAAACGCTTCAACATCTTGGCAGTGTGAATTACAACCTCATTCACGACCAGCCGCTGGACCAGGCCTTGCAGATCATTGCGCGTGGGATTCGCGAAGCGACTCCTTTCCGCGTGGTATTGATCAGTATGGTGGAACAGGAAACGGCGCAGTTGCAGCGCATCACAGGGGTGGGCATTCCGCAGGAAACGCTCAACGAATTACTCTCCCGAAAACAACCGCTGGCAAGCATCCATCAGATGATGCGGCCGGAGTTCAAGGTCAGCCGTTCCTACTTTATCCCAGCGGATAAGACCCCGGTCATCCCCCCTGACCTTCACAGCGTCACGCTGGATGTGCCCGCCTCGATTGCCAGTTCAGACAACCCATCTGATGTCTGGCATGCGGAGGACTTTTTCCTCGTTCCATTGGAAAGCGCCGAAGGCGAGATCATTGGCTTAATCAGCCTGGATGACCCCTCCAATGGTTTGAGACCGGATCGGGCGGCGATTGAAGCGGTGGAGGTGTTTGCAACGCAAGCCTCCTTCCTCGTCAGCAATATCCTGCGCCAAACCGACCTGCGCGGACGGATCGACTCGCTCTCATCTGCATTGGAACGCCAGCAAAAATTGATTGAAATGTCGCAGGACGATCTGCCCATCCTGCTCCGCAAGGATTTGGAGCAGACCATCTCCCTGCACAACCTGGATCGCCGCGCCCAGCGTATTCGCGCAGGACTGGCGATCACCGAATCCGTCAGCCGCCAATTGGACGCCTCTTCGGCGCTCTCTGCCCTCGGGCGCGAGACTCTCACGCAGCTTGGCATGTCGGTGGCGCTGGTGGCGGAGAATACGGCGGAAGGCCCGCACCTGATGCATGTGCTGGGCAGTCTGCCGCGTTCCACCAATGTCGAATCGCTGTTCGGGCAGCGCAATCCCCTGCGCGCCTGTTTGCAAAGTGGAACGCCCATTCTGATCCACAATCTCGATGAGGATGAAGAGTGGCGCGATGCCACCCTGCTGACCTCCCTGCGCGCCAAGGGCGTGATCTGTCTGCCCATTCTCGTGGAACAAAAACCAGTGGCGGCCATGCTGGCGACCAGCCCGGAACCGATGTCCGCCTTCACCGATGAAGACCGCAAGGTGTACACGCAGATATCCCAGCAGACCTCCCTCATCCTGCAAAATATCTCCCTGCTCAACCAGACCCGCCGCAGGTTGGAAGAAGTGAATCTCCTGCTCGATTTCAGCCGACAACTATCGGGTATGGATGCCGATGCGGTTGTCCAATCCCTGCTGGATAGTTCGCGCCGCGTCATCCAACATGCGCATGCCGGGGCGGTACTGGTCTGGAATCCAAAAACGGAATTACTCGTTCCCCGCGCCGTCTCCGGATATGCGGATAACACCTCCATGATGGAGATCGCCTATCGGACGGGTGAGGCCTTGCCCGGTACCGCATTCCTCAATAAAAAAGCGCGCCGCGTGGATGAGATCAATTTTGCGCGTGATTACAACCTGGGCACCGACAACCTGGCCTTGTACCGCCAGGCTACCGGCGGACGTTTGCCAGTTTCCAGCCTGCTTGTGCCCATCACCTCCAGCGGTGAGAATTTAGGCCTGCTGATGCTGGATAATTTCAATGCCACCGCCGCCTTCCGTGAGGATGATGAAGCCCTGCTGATCTCGCTTGCCCAACAGGTTGCCCTTTCACTGGATAACCTGCGGCTCGTGCAGGCTTCTCAAGAACGCGCCGGACAATTGCAGGCGATGAACGACGCCTCTGCTTCGCTGACCTCGAGCCTGCGCAGCGACCAGTTGATCACTTCCCTGCTCGATCAGTTGACGCCCATCGTGCCGTACGACACCGCCACCCTTTGGCTGCGGGAACGCGACCGCCTCACCGTTGCCTCTGCGCGCGGTTTCTCCGATACCGAGGAACGGCTTGGCTTATCCATCTCCGTTTCAGACAGCGCTCTCTTCAAGGAGATGGCGCACACGGGCCAGCCCATCCTCGTCAAGGATGTGCGCGAAGACCCGCGCTTTCCGCCGCTTGAAAATCCGCGCCTCTCCTGGCTTGGCATTCCGCTGATATCAAAGGGTGAATTGGTCGGCGTTCTGGCAATGGAAAAATGGCAGGCGAATTACTACACCCACGAACAAATGCAGGTCGGGCTGACGTTTGCCAGCCAGTCTGCCGTTTCACTGGATAATGCCCGACTCTATGAAGACAGCGTCAAACGCGCCACAGAGTTGGATCAACGCTCCCAGCGTCTCTCCACCCTGAACCGCTTCACCTCCGCTCTTACAGGTTCGCTCGACACCGACCAGATCCTCAACCTGACAGCCGAAGAAGTGTTCAAGGCCTTGAACGCGCGCCGCGTTTCCATCGTCACCTTCGAACGCGGACTGGCGTACTGGAAGATTGTCACACCCCGCATTCGTGCCAAACTTCCACGGGTCCTGCCGGACGCGCCCATCTTCAGCCGCTTGCGCGAGTCGCTTGGCGTTTTCAATACGGATGATGCCCGCAGCGAACCAGACCTGAAATCTCTGATGGAAATGCTTGGCGAAAACACCACGGCCCTGCTCATCCTCCCGCTCGTCAGTGGACAGTCACTCACTGCCCTTGTCTTTGCCCAGATGACCGGCGAGGCACGGTTCGGCATCAACGAACTGGAAGTGGCGCGGACCATCACCAATCAGGCCAGCATTGCGCTTGAAAATGCCCGCTTGTATCAATCCTCCCTGCGAACCGGTGAACGCCTGCTGGTGCTTAACGAAACGAGTTCACTCGTCAATGCCAGCCTCGACCCGGACGAGATCTATATCTCCGCGCACAAAGCGGCGGAACGCCTCATGCCGCTGGATTCCTTCGTGATTACCCTGCTCGATGAAGATAGCAACGAGGTCGACCCCGTCTACCTGTTTGACCGCGGAAAGCGGTATTCAGCCGAACGCATTCCGTTTGGAAAAGGGATGAGTAGTGAAGTCATTGCATCCGCCAAACCGATTCTCATTTCGACCCTGGATCAGGCCAACCAGATCGACACAGTGCGGGCAGGCGAAGAGGGCGAAGAGACACAGTCCATTGCCGCAGTCCCGATGATTTTGGGCAGTAAAGCCATTGGTATGCTCTCGGTCCAAAGCTATAAGGCGGGCGTCTATACCGAAGAGGATATACAGACCCTCGGTACGCTGGCCAACCAGGCCATGGTGGCGATCCAAAATGGACGCCTCTTCCGCGAGACGCAAAACCTTGCCTCCCAACTCGAACTGCGCGTCATGGAGCGCACCGCCGAATTAACACGCGAGCAACACAACACCGAAACCCTCCTGCGCATTCTTACCGAAGTCTCCTCCAGCCTCGACCTTGACCGCGCCCTGAATCGCACGCTGTCCCTGCTGAATGATGCGACTGGGGCGGAGCAGGGCACCATCCTGCTTGTCCATGCCGAGGATAACCTGCTCCACTATCGCGCGGGCTACGGCTATCTTTCAGACCGCTCCAACCCCACACGGCAGGGTTTCACCCTCAAGGTTGGTGAAGGTCTTGCCGGCTGGGTTGTGAAGAACCGTGAAGCCGTGCTGATAAACGACTTGCACCTCGATCCGCGCTGGGTACGAAGCGCCGCTGCCGGACAGGATCACCGCAGCGCCATTGTCGTACCCATGCAGGTGGGGGAGGATGTCATCGGCGTGCTCATGATCTTCCAGCGGGCAGTGGACTTCTTTAGCGTGGAAATGCTCAACCTCGTCCAGGCTATTGCAGGTCAGGTGGCTGTGGCGATCAATAATGCCCACCTGTATGAATTGATCCGTGACCAGGCGGAACGCCTCGGTGTGATGCTGCGCAAGGAACAGGAAGACGCCAGCCGCTCACAAGCCATCCTCGAAGCGGTGGCAGACGGCGTACTCGTGACGGGCATGGATAACCGCATCACATTCGTTAACTCTTCCGCCGTGCGCATCCTGGACGTAAATGAAAACCGCCTCCTGGGGAATTCACTGGATGGCTTTGCAGGCTTGTTCGGTAAAGCCGCCGCGGCATGGATCGCAACCATCCGCCGCTGGTCTGAAGACCCAGCCACGTATCATAGCGGTGATATTTACGCTGAACAGATCGAACTGGAAAACGGACGTATTATTCTCGTTCATCTCTCACCGGTGATTCTGATCAAGGACTTCCTCGGCACCGTGTCCATCTTCCGAGACATCACGCACGAAGTGGAAGTGGACCGCCTCAAGTCTGAATTTGTGGCGACGGTCAGCCATGAACTGCGCACTCCCATGACCGCCATCAAGGGCTATGTGGATATCCTTACCATGGGCGCGGCCGGCGTATTGAACGAAAACCAGGTGCATTTCCTGGATATCGTCCGCAACAACATCGAACGCCTGAACACGCTGGTCGGCGACCTGCTGGATATTTCCCGCATTGAGTCAGGGCGCATCACCCTTGATAATCGTCCCATCAACATCACCAATATTGCCGAAGATGTTGTATCCGAAGTATTGGGACGCTCTCAAACAGAGGATAAGCGCATTGCAGTATCCCTGGATGCTCAAAAACCTTTACCCCCTGTAATGGGAGATGCAGATCGTATCCGACAAGTCCTTAGCAATCTGGTCAACAACGCCTACAACTACACGCCTGAAAACGGCACGATCCGCGTTTTCATTCATCGGGAAAACGGCGAGATGCAGGTGGACGTGGAAGACAACGGCGTAGGGATTGCCCCCGAACATCAGGACCGTGTCTTCGAGAGATTTTTCCGCGGCGAAAACCCGCTCGTACTTGCCACGCCTGGCACCGGGCTGGGCCTGCCCATCGTCCGTCAGTTGGTTGAAATGCACAACGGGCGCATCTGGATGAAAAGCACGGGAGTACCCGGCGAAGGCAGTACCTTCTCCTTCACCCTGCCCATAGGAGGCGTGCAATAATAACTTCCGTTTTTCTCGCGGGAATCGGCGGACTAAAGTCCTGCCTCAGTACATGGAAGCCCCTGCGGGGCTCAGTCGGCTTTAGCCGACTTTCACGAACTGAGGCAGGGATTTATCCCGCACCGAGCACATGGATAGCCCGATGTTCAAAACAGGGAAGTTATTTTTACACAAATTCATAAATACAAACGGAGATTGAATGGCACGAATTTTGATCGCAGAAGACGAACCCGATATCCGCGAACTGGTCGCATTCACCTTGCGTTTTGCAGGGCACGAGGTAACCACCGCTTCCAACGGCGAGGAGGCGCTTCATCAGGCAATGCAGACCATCCCTGACCTCATCTTGATGGATGTCCGCATGCCAAGGATGACTGGTTACGACGCCTGCCGCGCCATGAAAGCAGAACCTTCCGTAAAGGAAATCCCGGTTGTTTTCCTCTCCGCCAAAGGACAGGACTCCGAAATTCAAACCGGGCTGGACGCCGGCGCCGAGGATTACCTGCTCAAACCATTCGCGCCAGACCAACTGGTGGAACGCGTAAAAGCCATCCTCTCGAAATTTGGAAAATAATTCTTAATGAGCGCAATCATTCTCGACGGTTCGATGGTGCATTACGAAGCGCTGGGACGCGGGCGTCCCATTGTCTTCCTGCACGGCTGGGTCGGCTCATGGCGTTACTGGATCAACGCCATGCAGGTCGCATCCACATCGTTCCGCGCCTACGCGCTCGACCTCTACGGCTTCGGCGACACCACCCGCGACCCCCTGCGCTACTCCCTCGACCAGCAGGCCGACCTCCTCAACCAATTCCTCGAAGAAATGGGCATCGGCAAGGTCGCCATCGTTGGGCATGACCTCGGCGCATTGGTCGGCTTCTCCTTCCTCAAACGCTGGCATACAAGCGTAGACCGCGTGATGGCCATCAACTGCCCACTGGACTACGACACGATCAACACCCGAATGCGGACGGCTCCCGCCACCGAACTCGCTGACTGGCTGACCACCCGCTCGTCCGACACTACATCCGCTTTGGCAGACGCCTCAAAAGTGGACCCGCAAGCTGTTACTGCATCTCTGGCAGGGTTGCAGGCTGACAATTTCTTTCCCAACGTCCGCAACCTTGGCGTTCCCTGTCTGTTCGTCTACGGCTCGAACAACCCCGCCCTCACCCTTCCCCCGCAGGAAAAAGTGGACGCCCTCCCTACGCACATGCACCAGATTAATTTGGACGGTGTCGGGCATTTCCCCATGCTCGACAACCCGCCCCAGTTCAACCGCCTCCTCACCGACTTCCTCGCCCTGGACTCGGGAGCCAGTCCGCGGGAATTGCAATTGAAAGAGGAATGGAAACGCAGAGTCCGCTGACGTACCGCAAAATTTATTTTGCGCCTCATCGCGCAAGATTAATCTTGCGGTATTTTTTTACTTGACATCCCACCCCCACAGTCATATACTATTTTCACAATTGAACGGGGAGCCTTTTCGAAAGGCTGAGAGGAGCGTGAACGCGCTCGACCCGCATCACCTGATCTGGTTAATACCAGCGGAGGGACCTCCCGATACGCCTGCAAACATCCTCCGCTGAAGAGGATGTTTTTATTCATCCGTGCCGAGAGTACCGCAAGATTTATCTTGCGCTTCCCTCCAAAGCGACATGAATGTCGTGGTACTGGAAACTCAAGTCAACTATGCGTATCATTATCTTCGCCAACGGCAACCTGCCCGATCTCGAAAAAGCCCGCGCCCTCCTGCGCCCCGATGACATCATCCTCTGCGCGGACGGCGGTACCCGCCACGCCCTTGCCCTGGGACTCACTCCCAACCTCATCGTCGGCGATATGGATTCGTTTGACGTTGAACGTTTAACGTCAAACGTTCAACGTATTCAACATCCCGCCGACAAAAACGAAACCGACTTGGAACTTGCTCTCGACCATGCCCTCACCCTCAACCCAGACCAGATACTCATCCTCGCCGCCCTCGGCGGTCGCATCGACCAAACCCTCGCCAACATCGCTTTACTCTCCGACTTTCGATCTTCGACCTTCGACGTTCGTCTCACCGACGGCGTGGAAGAAATCTTCTTTTGCAGAGACCAGGCCCAGGTCGAAGGAAGAAGCGGAGACATCGTCTCGCTCATCCCCTGGCAGGGAGAAGTCATCGGTGTCTTCACCGAAAACCTGCGCTGGCATCTTCATCACGAAACCCTCTACCCCGATAAAACCCGCGGCATTAGCAACGAAATGACCGCAGAGGTTGCGACCGTCACTATAAAGAGCGGGTTGTTGTTGGTCGTTCATAGCATTGGCGGCGCGTAATTCGTGATACGTAATCCGTAATTGAATTCAAAAGGAACTTCCATGAAAAAAATCTTACTGCTCACTGTTTACTGTTTACTACTCTCCGCCTGCGCTCCCGCCGGGCCAACCACCCTCACCGTCATGACACACGACTCATTTGCGATCAGTGAAGATGTTGTCAACGCATTTGAAACCGTAAATAACGCGGACGTTGTCTTCCTGCAAAGCGGCGACGCGGGAACCATGCTCAACAAAGCCATCCTTGCCAAAGACGCCCCGCTCGCGGACGTGATGTTCGGCGTGGACAACACCTTCCTCTCCCGCGCCCTCGAAGCGGACATCTTCGATGCCTATCAATCGCCCGCGCTGAGCGACGTCCCTGCCGATTTCGTGCTTGATTCATCCTTCCGCGCCCTGCCTGTGGACTATGGCGATGTATGCATCAACTACGATAAAAAATATTTTGCTGACAATAATGTAGCCGTGCCGCAATCTTTTGAAGACTTGGCAAAGCCCGAATACAAAGGTTTACTTGTCGTGGAAAGCCCTGCCACCTCTTCGCCGGGCTTGGCATTCATGCTCGCCACCCGCGCCTGGTTCGGTGACGGCTTCCTCGATTACTGGCAGAGCCTCAAAGACAATGGGGTGGTGGTTGCTGATGGATGGGAAACCGCCTACTACACCAGCTTCTCCGCCTCCTCCGGGCAGGGACCGCAGCCGATGGTTGTCTCCTACGCCTCCAGCCCCGCCGCTGAAGTGTTCTTCGCCTCCGAACCGCTGACCGAATCCCCGACCGCCTCCATCGTCGCTGCGGGTATGTGTTTCCGCCAGATCGAATTTGTTGGCATACTCAAGAATGGACGGAACCGCGACCTCGCCGAAAAATTTGTAGACTTTATGCTCGGCAAGCAATTCCAGGAAGACATGCCGCTCAATATGTTTGTCTATCCCGTCAATCAAACCGCCCAACTGCCCGAAGTTTTCGTTCAACACGCCCAAGTCGCTGACCAACCCGCTGATATTTCCTACAATGAAATCGCCTCGAACCGTGACACTTGGATCGAGGCCTGGGCTGAGGTGATGAAGTAAGGGCGGCACGCTCCAATCTACAAGAACCTTGTTGTGCAAAGGGGGAGTCCTCTTTATGCAAACCCCGCACGGGGATAAACCCCCGTGCTATTCCTACCAAGTCCGCTCAAGCGGACTAGCCGACTTCCAGTCGGCTTCGTAATGATAGCACGGACGTTTACGTCCGTGCGGGCATGGCAGAAAACGCGCCTTATTTTGCTGGATTCATTTGCAGGTATTACGCACCCTTGGCATAGATGCTGGAAGAACAAAACCATGACCATGGCAAAAAGAATTTATAACTTACCAACATCGCGCCTTCTCCTTTGGATTCCTGCTATTCTCTTTCTTCTCTCCTTTTTTTTCTACCCCCTCGCCAAAATCCTCACCCTAACCTTCAACCTCGAAACCTTTACTGACCCAAACAACGTACGTATCACGTATCACGCATTACTCTTTACTTTCTACCAAGCCACCCTCTCCACCCTCCTCACCTTCGCCCTCGGACTCCCCGCTGCCATCCTCTTCTCAAAATTCGACTTCCGCGGCAAATCCCTGCTTCGTGCCCTCACTGCTGTTCCTTTCATGATGCCAACAGTAGTGGTTGCTTCTGCCTTCATCAACGTTCAACGTTTAACGTTCGACGTTTCTCCCTTCATCCTTATCCTGACCGCCCATGTTTTTTACAATACTTCAATAGTAATTCGCATTGTTGGCAATGCCATTTCAAGGCTCGACCCCCAACTTGAAGGCGCGGCCCGTTCCCTCGGCGCGGATACCTTCCACGTGTGGAAAGATGTCCTCTTTCCGATTCTTCGCCCCTCCCTTCTCGCCGCCGCCCTGCTCGTCTTCATGTTCGACTTCACCAGTTTCGGCGTCATCCTCCTGCTTGGCGGATCCCAATTCGCCACCCTCGAAGTGGAAATTTACATCCGCGCATTGCAACTTCCCAACCTCAACCTCGCCGCGCTGCTTGCCACCATCCAACTTATCTTTACCCTCATCTTCTCCGTTCTCTACTCGCGGGCAATCAACCAAGTCCAAACCCAAACCGCCCCGCGCTTTTCCATTGCCCGACCTCCAAAAACAATCCGCGAACGCGCATTCGTTTTCACTGTTTACTGCTCACTGTTCACTTTTTTTCTACTGCCCTTACTCTCCCTCCCCATCCGCTCCCTAACCCGCCTCGAAGCCGACCGCGGACAACGCGGCGAAGTCCAATACGGCTTCACCACTGACTATTACGAAGAACTCTTCATCAACCGACGCGGTTCCTTGTTCTACGTCCCGCCTGTGCAAGCCGCCGTCAACTCGCTTGGTTTTGCAGGCATCAC
>JAUXWL010000593.1 GCA_030680155.1 Anaerolineales bacterium | reverse complement strand
GAACGGACGTTTTCCACGTCTCCCTTTTCATTGATGTGATTATCTTCGCGGAAGCGCAAGCGTCCCTGATTGGGATCGTCGAACAGGAAGTAATTATCATATTGCTGATAATGCTTGTGCGCGGTGACTTCGATCTCTTCGCGCTTCATTTTTTGGACAAGTAAAGCTGGTTCTGTTACTTTGACCTTTACCTGCACCTCGAAAGACTCCTGTTCCATCGAGCCGCCCAGCGCGATCAGCTTGGAAAGCACAGACTGTTCGCGGGTGATCAGGAACGCATCAATTTTTTGCGCGAGTTCACGCGCCTGATTGAGCAAGTCTTTTTCGTTCAATGTGAGTAGTTCATGCTCACGCATTAACCATTTTCCATTGACCATCACATCCGTCACATCGGTGGACTTGGAGGCGAAGACCAGTTGGGCGTAGGCATTCATCGGGTCCCGTTTGAAGCGCGGAGAGTTGTGCAGGGGAGAAGTGTCCACCAGGATCAGGTCGGCGCGTTTGCCTGGTTCCAGCGACCCGGTCAAATGTCCGATATGAAGCGCCTGTGCTCCCATGCGGGTAGCCATCGTGAGCGCTGTCGCAGCGGGGACAACGGTCGGGTCGTTCGAAGATGCCTTCGCGACGAAAGAGGCGAGGCGCACTTCCTCGAACATATCCAGGTCGTTGTTCGAGGCGGGACCATCCGTGCCAATGCCGACATTCAATCCCGTTTCGAGCATCCTGGTTACGGGGGCAAATCCCGAAGCGAGTTTGAGGTTGGAGGATGGGTTGTGCGAGATGCCTGCGTTGACATGTTGCAGGGTTTTCATTTCACCCACATCAATGTGGACGCAGTGCGCCGCGATGACCTTGGCTTCGAGCACGCCCTGCTTTTTGATGTACGGCACAACGGGCATGCCTTGTTCGTTGCGCATGTTTTCCACTTCGAAGGCGGTTTCAGAAATATGGATGTGTAACGGCACATCGAATTCTTTGGCGATCTCGGCGCAGGTGCGCAGAATTTCCGGGGTGGTGGAGTAGGGTGCGTGCGGCGCGATGGCAGGCACGATGAGCGGATGTCCCTTCCATTTTTTTATGAACTCGCGCGCGTAAGCGATTGAGTCTTCAAACGCATCCGCATCGGGTGCGGGGTATTTCATGATGGACTGCCCGCACACAGCGCGCATGCCTGCGTCGGCGGCGGCTTGGGCGATGTCGTCTTCAAAGAAGTACATGTCGTTGAAGGTGGTCACGCCGCTGCGGATCTGCTCGGCGCAGGCGATGAGCGTGCCAAGCCGTACGAATTCAGGTGAGACGAACTCGCGTTCGACGGGCAGCATGTAGCCCATCAGCCAGACATCGAGGCGCAGGTCGTCTGCCAGTCCGCGCAGAAGAGTCATGGGGACGTGGGTATGGGCATTGACCAGACCGGGCATGAGCACTTTACCGCCGCAGTCGATCACTTC
>JAUXWL010000589.1 GCA_030680155.1 Anaerolineales bacterium | reverse complement strand
GGTGTGCGGAAGCGTATGCCGATACATAAACAGCGACATCAACTCGCCGACCACATCCTGCGGTGTGAAGAACGGCGTGACGGTGTGTGCGTTCGGCAGTGCGTCGAGCAGGCGGGCTGAATCGATCACATCCTGATCCGTTGCAATGCGGCGTGTGCCTGTCCGTGCGTCGAAGACGTCGCGCGCGCCGCCGAGGTTGTGAAAATACAAATTCCCGCCGCCCAGTTCGTTGACCTGTCCGTTGCGTCCGCGAATCATTGGGCGTTTGTTTGCCTTCGCCACACAATCCATCACAAGATCGGGCGGCATCAACACGCGGCTGCCTTTCAGCACACAGCCTGCTGCGAGCAGAATATCCAAACTCGGCTTGTGCGTCCAGAGGATGCCCACTTCGCTCATCACCCTCAGCGTAGCTTCGTGCATCGCTTTCACTTCTTCGTCCGATAAAAACTTCAATGGCTGCATTGGCTCTCCTCAATAAAAATTTGACGGTTGACGATGGACCATTGACCATAAGATCATCCATCGTCCACGGTCTATCGTCTATGGTCTGTCGTCCATCGTCAGCACTTTCTCCAAAAACCCCACACGCCTCACTTCCGCATCCACCACATTCTTGATCTTCAAAAATGAATGACCTTCGCCTTTGTACAGATGCAATTCTACTTCCTTCCCCAATTCCACCAACTTATCCCGCGCATCAATTGAATCAGACGCGGGGCAGCGCGGGTCGTTCGCGCCGCAGATCATTTGCACAGGCGCATTGACTTGATCCAAAAAGAAATAGGGCGAACGATCATGCCACAATTGTGCATTGTCTTCGGGGTATCCCATGTTTTCGATGTTCCAATGCTTCAGGTCTTCACGCGAATCCTTGTGTGACTTGAACCAATTCAAGAACGGCGCCACCGCCGAACCGCCAACAAACAATTCAGGGTATCCCGTCAGGCAGGTCATCGTCAAATATCCACCGTGACTTCGTCCCGTCACGGCGATTTTCTCCGCCAATCCATTTTCCAGTAAATACTTTGCTCCTGCCGCACAATCGCCGTTATCCACGCCGCCCATGTCGTAGCGGCTGGCGTTCTGCCACTGTTTGCCGTAGCCCGTCGAACCGCGATAATTCGGCGCAAGTACCGTCCATCCTTGCGAAGCCATGTAACTCATCAACGGCTCCCACCCGAACGAATAATGC
>JAUXWL010000579.1 GCA_030680155.1 Anaerolineales bacterium | reverse complement strand
GAATGGAAAGCCGCCTCGTCCGCCGCTGCGCTTGCCCTCGAAGCGGTCAAAGTTGTGAAACCTGCCGCCTTCGCCGTCGAACCCGCGGGTGTGCACGCGGGGGAACAACTGACTGAGTTCGCCATCCTGTGCGGCGATTGCGCCCTGTGCGTAGCCCATGCGGTAGGTGGTGAAGCCTGCGCCCGCGATCAAGACCAATACCAAAAGAATGCCGAGCGTCCACCAGATCCATTTTGTGTTTTTCATGTTTACCTCCATTTGTAAACTTTCCCTGATTATCTCAATGCCTTGTCAGGAACAAGTGGAGGAATTGTGTTGAGATTGTGTCGGCTATTTTTCGAGCATCATGCTGGTTTCTTCGTTGAGCCAGCGGCGACCGTCACGCGCGAGCAGGTCGTATGCTTCGGGCGGGCCCCATGTCCCTGGTTTGTAAACTGCCAAAGGCGGAGTCTGATGCATGTCCCATGTTTGGAGGATGGGGTCGATCAGCGCCCAGGCCGCTTCCACTTCGTCTGCGCGGGTGAAGAGCGCCGCGTCGCCTTGAATGGCATCCAGCAGGAGTCTTTCGTAGGCTTCGGGGATGGTGGTTTGTCCAAAGGCTTCGGAGTATTTGAATTCCATATCCACCGAGCGGGTTTCGTTGACAGTATCTGGAGCCTTGGCTTCAAAGCGCAAGTGTACGCCTTCATCTGGTTGGAGATAGAGCACCAGGATGTTCGGCTTCATGGTTTGCATGGGGAACATGGTGGTGGGTGGTTCCTTGAATTGGATGATGATCTGCGATTGTTTTTCAGCGAGATTTTTTCCAGAGCGTAAATAAAAGGGCACGCCCTTCCAGCGCCAGTTGTTGACAAATAAACGCAGCGCGGCATACGTGGGCGTGGCAGAGGTGGGTTTAACCTTGTCTTCGTTGCGGTAGCCCTTGTATTGCGCGCGGACGGTGTGGATCGTTACATCTTCGGGTGTCATCGGTTTGATGGCGCTGAGGACTTTTACTTTTTCGTTGCGCAGGTGACTGGCGCCGAACGAGGCGGGCGGTTCCATGGCCACCAGGGTGAGTAATTGCAGCAGGTGATTTTGGAACATATCCCGCAGCACGCCAACGCTGTCGTAAAATCCAGCGCGGTGTTCGAGACCCACTTTTTCCGAGACGGTGATCTGCACATGGTCGATGTAATTGCGGTTCCAGATCGGCTCAAAGATGGTGTTGGCGAAGCGCGTGAAGAGAATGTTCTGCACGGTTTCCTTGCCGAGGTAGTGGTCGATGCGGTAGATCTGATTTTCCTGCAACGCCTTGTGAACTTGCTTGTTGAGTTCGATTGAAGAGGCAAGGTCTGTGCCGAATGGTTTTTCGAGCACCACCCGCCGCCAGCCTCCGTTCTCGCGCAGTTGACCGGTGGAGTCGAGATTTTGAATGATGGTGGGGAAGAGTGTCGGCGGGAGCGCCATGTAAAAGAGGCGGTTGACGTCGCCTTCTTCGGATTGAGCGAGATAGTCCGCGAGTTTTTGAAAATCACCCGCTTCGTTGTATTTGCCCGTCTGGTATTTGAGATTGGGCGCAAAGATATTCCAATCTTCATCGGTGAATTCGTAGCCTGCAAATTCCTGCATACCTTTGTGAAGATGCTCGCGGAACTGGTCGTCGGTAAAAGCCGTTCCGCCGAAGCCGACGATCTGGAATTTTCTAGGGGTGCGCCGTTTGCGAAAAAGGTTAAAGAGCGAGGGAATCAGCTTGCGCTGGGTCAGGTCGCCGGATGCGCCGAAGATTATGATCGTGGTGGGAAGTCCGTTATAAGGTAGGGTGTTCATAAGATGGTTAATGGGGAGTGGTTAATGGCATGTTGTTTCCATGATCCATTAACCACTCCCCATTCTTTTATTCTGCTTTCTTTATGGCATGTCCGCCGAATTGATTGCGAAGCGCTGCCAGCATTCGGGCGGGATAATTTTCCTCGTCGCGGCTGGCGAAACGCATTTGCAGCGCGAGCGTGATGACGGGCGCTGGCACATCGAGGTCAATGGATTCAAAGACTGTCCAGCGTCCTTCGCCAGAGTCCGCGACCCAGGGTTTGATGTCTTTTAATTCGGTGTCTTCATCGAGGGCGTTCGCGGCCAGGTCCAACAGCCACGAGCGGACGACGCTGCCGTGCTGCCAGATGTGCGAGATCTGCGAGAGATCCATGTCGAATTCTTTTTTGGCTTTCAGAATCCCGAAACCTTCCGCAAAGGCTTGCATCATGCCGTACTCGATGCCGTTATGCACCATTTTGACATAATGACCCGCGCCGTGCGGACCGACACGTCCCCAGCCGAGGTCTTTGGCAGGCGCAAGCGTTTCGAAGATCGGGCGCAGCTTTTCGGTGACTTCAAGTTTCCCGCCGATCATCAGGCTGTAGCCTTCCGCGAGGCCCCAAATGCCGCCGCTGGTGCCGCAGTCTACAAAGTCTATGCCTTTGGCGGCAAGCATGGCGGCGTGTTTGATGGTGTCTTTGTAATTTGAATTACCGCCGTCGATGATGATGTCGCCCTGCTTCAATAAAGCGGCGGTCTTCTCGATGGTCTCAGTGGTGGCGGCTCCGGCTGGAACCATGATCCAAACGACCTTTGGGGATGAGGTCAACTTGCCGATGGCTTCTTCCAAGGAAAACGCGCCTTCCGCCCCGTTCTGGATGGCGGCTTCCACGCTTTCTTTTGTGCGGGCGTATCCGACCACCCGATGACCACCACGCGCAAGGCGCGTCGCCATGTTCAATCCCATTTTGCCTAACCCGATCAATGCCAATTCCATTTGTAAAACTCCTTTGTTGGTATGTCATTGCGAGGGCGCCAGCCCGAAGAAATCTCTGCTCGGAATACCCTTGTAATGACGAAATAGATTTATAAAAGACTTGCCGCCGCTTCATCGAGCATCCAGACCAGATTTCCGTTCACAGGTTGGATGCGTTGCGCGGGATATTTCTCCAAATCAGGCTTGCCTTTCAAGACGCTTCGTAACGTCTCTGCCTTGCCTGTGCCGGTCACTAAAAACCAAATTTCGCGCGCCTGATTGAACACCAACGGAGTCAATGTGACGCGGTTCGCGGGTCGGTCTTGATACTGCGCAGTCACTGCGAGGGTGGGCGTGCTTACATCCACAGGCGAGTTGGGAAAAATGGATGCGGTGTGACCGTCGTCGCCCATGCCTAACAGAACCAGGTCGAAGCGCGGGAACTCGAATGGCGCGTCAGCGAATCCGCTCAAGGTGTGGGCGTATGCGTCCGCAGCGGAATCAGGCTCGAGTTCAGAAACGATGCGGTGAATGTTCGTCCTCCCGATTTTGTCGAAGAGGATTTTTTTCGTCTGCCCGTAGGTGTTGCCCGCGTCGTCCACGGGCACGCAGCGTTCGTCGCCCCAAAAGAAATGCGCACGGCTCCAATCGAGTCCTTCGGCAGCGCTCAGGGCAGGCGCTTCACTTGCGAGCCGTTCATAAAGTTTCAGCGGCGTACTGCCGCCGGAGAGCGCGACGAGAAAACATCCGCGCTCGGCGATGGCTCGGTTTGCGATTTCGATAAATGACTGCGCCGCAGAATGACTTAATTCATTCGCATCTCTAAAAATTTTTACGGACATGATTTGCTGATTGTATCCCAATGGACTAAAATTCGACGGATGACTCTACTTGACCTCAAAAAACTTCAAACGCTTCGCACGCGGAGCTTCAACCTGCCTCCGCAAAAAAGAGTTTCGACTCCCGCCCAGGCATTGACCTTCGTCAACCGGCGCGGCTTTGTTTTTTTCTGGCCCATCAAAGGCATTGATCTGCCTTCGCTGTGGACGGCGGTTGCGGGGGAACGTCCCGTGGCTGACAAGCATGATGACCCCGGGCATATCACCTGGGGCTGGAAGGATGATGCGCTGGGTAAAAAGAAATGGTATTACGGCAAAATAGTACGCGGCAAAGCGACGATGATCTCGCTGGATACCGCGCCGTATTTTTATGCGCTTTCCGAAAATTACGGCGCACCCGAAGAAGATTATCTGATCACGTATCAGGAGGGACGCTTGACGCAAGCCTCAAAGCAAGTGTATGAGACGCTGCTTGAGCATGGGGCATTGAACACATTGGACTTGCGTAAAATGGCGAAGTTGTCCAATGCGAAAGATTCGGAATTCAACAAAGCGTTGGAGCAATTGCAGCGGGATTTCAAGATCCTGCCCGTTGGCGTGGCGCAGGCCGGCGCGTGGAAGTATTCGCACATCTACGAAATTACCACGCGGCATTTCCCCGACCTTTCCGAGCAGGCGCGCAAGATCACTGAGTCACAGGCGCGCGCAAAATTGCTGGAACTATACTTCGGCATGGTCGGCGCGGCGCAACTGCGGGATGTGAATAAATTGTTTGGTTGGGGTAATGAAGCCGTTCAACGCGCCGTTTCTAAATTGGTGGAAAGCGGCTCCCTGACCTGGGTGGAGCATCCCAAGTCTGCGGGGGAGTGGGTATCTGTAAGTGAGCTTTAAGTGCAATTCACCACAGGTATAATGCCCACGGTCATATCATGCCCGTAGGGTACAAATTGCGATTTCCCGCCTTTGAAAAAGCGCAATTTGTAACCGCGCTGGGTATACATTCCTTCTTGCAGTCAAAAAAGACCTTTGAGCCGAAAACTCAAAGGTCTTTTGTTGTGTTCTCGCAGGGTCTCAGACCCTGCATTTATTTGATTTCTTTTTCCGCCGCAGTCAGTGCGTCCTCGAAAATTCGTAAACCCTCGTCCATCTCGCTCTTGCTAATGGACAAAGGCGGCGCAATGCGGATGACGCTCTTGCCGCAAGAGAGCATGAGCAAGCCGCGCTCGTAGCCGAGTTCCACAATCCGTTCGGTTAAGTCGTGGGCGGCTTCCTTGGTCTCGTGATCTTTGATGAATTCCACGCCGATCATCAAGCCCTTGCCGCGCACTTCACCGATGCTGGGATGCCGTGCCTGAATTTCCTTGAGCGCATCCATTGCATATTCGCCGACTTCCGCCGCGTTCTGCATGAACTCGTTTTCGACAAGGTCAATGGTCGCCAGCGCCGCCGCGCAGGAAATGGGATTGCCGCCGTAGGTGTTGCCATGCGTGCCAACCGCCCAATCCATCACGGATTTGCGCGCGATACACGCGCCGAGCGGCATGCCTGATGCAATGCCCTTCGCGGAAGTGATGATGTCAGGCTCGACGCCGAAGTGGTCAATTGCCCACCACTTGCCTGTGCGTCCCATACCCGATTGCACTTCATCGAGGATCATCAAAATGCCGTGCTTGTCGCATAACTTGCGCAGGGCGGGGTAGAACCCATCGGGCGGAACGATGTATCCGCCTTCGCCCTGGATGGTCTCCACCAAAATGCCCGCCACATCCTTCGGCGGCAGGATTTGCGCCAGGATTTCCTCTTCAATGTAGCGCACCACCGATTCGCCGTAGTCTTCTCCCTTGCGGCGTTCCAGCACAGGGCGGTATGGATTTGGGAATGGGGCATGGGTCACGCCGTTCATCAGCGGATAGAAACCGCCGTGATATTTCGCCTTGCTGGCTGTGAACGTCACCGCGCCCATCGTGCGTCCGTGGAACGCGCCCGTGAAGCCGATGAAGTTCGTGCGCTTGGTGTGATAGCGCGCCAGTTTGATCGCCGCTTCCACCGCTTCTGTGCCTGAATTGGTCATGAATGAAAGCGCATCCTCTTTGAAGGGCGCAATTTCATTCAACTTTTCGCCGAGGCGGATCCAGTTCTCGTGATAAAAATCCGAAGAAATGTGAATGAATTTCTCCGCCTGTTCCTGAATGGCTTTTACAACTTTTGGATGTGAATATCCCGTCGCCACCACCGCGATCCCGCCCATGAAATCCAAAAAGCGATTGCCGTCCACATCCCATACTTCGGTACCTTTGCCGTGATCCATCACGAATGGATACCCGCGTGGATACGAAGGCGAGATCACCTTGCGGTCTCGCGCGATCATTGCCTGGGCTTTCGGCCCAGGTAAATTAGATTTGGTCATACATGCTCCTTGTTAATTTAAGTGCGGCAGCCTTCACGCCGCCGCACAAACTCACAAATTTATTTGCATCTCTGCCAGCGCGCGCGCGCCAAGCAGCCCCGCATCATCCCCCAATTTCGCGTTCGTGATCACCAACCCCTCCAAATAGCGCGGATGAAAAACCCGCTTTTTCAAGCTCTCATGAAACGAGTCGAACAGTAAATTGCCGACCTGTGAAACGCCGCCGCCAAAGATGACGATGGACGGATCGAACGCATGCAGGAACGACGCTACGCCAATCCCCAGATATTCCCCTGCGCGCTGATAAGCGCGGATTGCTAATTCATCCCCTTGATGAGCCGCTTCCGCTACATCCCGTGCCGTCATATTGACATCCCGCCCCCCCTTGTCGGGACGATGCAGTATAGACCTTGTACCTGATTCCAGTTCCCCAAGCACATACTTCACGATGGCAGGTCCCGATGAAAATGCCTCCAGATGCCCATTGAATCCGCACGAGCATAGCGGACCGTTCGGGTCAATGATGCTGTGACCCAACTCCGCAGCCAGGCCATGATAACCTTGCAGCAATCGATCTCGAATGATCACACCAGACCCGATCCCCGTGCTGACAGTGAAGTACAGCACATCATGATGTCCCCTGCCCGCGCCGAAACGATATTCCGCCAACCCCGCGAGGTTGGCGTCATTGTCAAGATAGGTTTTCACGCCAAAGTGTTTCTCCACATTGGGCGCAAGCGGAAAATTATGCCACTCCGGGTTGTTCGGTGGCGCAAGCAAATAGCCCGTATGCGGGTCCAATGGGCCAGGCGAACCAAGCCCAATCGCGGCAACGGAGCCGTCCGACGGCCACACCTCTTCGATCACGTGAAGGAGGCGTCCCAATCCGCCTGGAGTGGAGGCTAACGTAGGGATTTTCTTCTGTTTAATGGGTTTAATACGGTCTGGGGCATAAGAAGCAGCGCGCATCTGGGTGCCGCCAATATCGACTGCAATGATTGTGGGCATAGGCACAATTATACCGTAAGGCCCTTTTCGCCCCCCATCACACCGTTTGACGCATCCATTTAACCCTGCTATCATCTTTTTTATGCAAAACAGCCTGCTTTCAAGGTTCTGGCATACCCTAAAAAGAATTCCGCGCTGGCTTCGCCCCGGTTTGGGCATCAAACGTTGGTTGACAATGGTATTGATTGGCGTCACCCTGCTTGGTTTGGGAGTTGCCGTCATCCTGATTGACCTGTACCGTACCGATTCAACCAACGCAAGCCTGCTGACATTTCTTTCCTACGCGTCGTTGCGCTTCCTCCCCCGTGTTTTGCGCGCCCTCATCTTTGGCGGATTGGGACTTTGGTTCGTTGTCTATGGCATTGTACAACTTAACCGCTCCCTCCTCCGCCCTTTCATGCGCCCCGGCTCGGACGTAGTGGATACGCTGACAGATTTCCAGCGTCGCAAACGCGGGCCGCGCATCGTCACCATCGGCGGCGGGCACGGACTTTCCACCCTCTTGCGTGGGCTGAAAGCACATACCGGGAATCTCACTGCCGTCGTCACCGTAGCGGATGACGGCGGTTCGTCAGGCCGCCTGCGTGAAAGTTTGGGCATCCTGCCGCCCGGAGACATTCGCAACTGTCTCGCCGCCCTTTCCAACGACGAAGACATGCTCACCCAATTATTTCAATATCGCTTTAGCGGTTCCCCCGACCTTGAAGGTCACTCGTTTGGTAATCTCTTCATCACCGCCCTTGCAGATATTACGGGAAGTTTTGAAGATGCCGTGGTTGAATCAGGACGCGTGCTTTCCGTAAACGGACGGGTGCTGCCATCAACCTTGCATGATGTAAAACTGGTTGCCAGCATGGAACTGCCGCACTCGATCAACGAAGTCCGCGTGGTGGGGGAGAGCAAGATTCCCGAAATGGCGGGGCGCGTCCGCCGCGTCTGGCTGGAACCAGATAATGCGCCAGCCTTCCCGCCTGTGATAAAAGCGCTCCTCAATGCAGACATCATCGTGGTTGGACCAGGCAGCCTGTACACCAGCATCCTGCCGAACCTGCTGGTACAGGATTTACTCGCCAGTTTGGATTCCAGCCGTGCCGTTAAAATATACGTGTGTAACATCGCCACACAATCAGGCGAAACGGACTCCTTCACCTGCTACGACCATGTCCGCGCCCTGGAGGGGCATGTAGGGGAAGATCTATTCGACGTCATCCTATGCAACAATAATTATGAAGGAGATGTGGGACCTTCCTCGTATTGGGTGCGCGCTGACGAAAAAACCCTCTCCGATGAACGCACCTACACCGCCGATCTTGTGGACGATGCCCACCCCTGGCGGCATGATTCGGTCAAACTGGCGCAGGTAATTTTGGACATCTATTACGAGCGGACGGGTCCATTAAACTGAGAATCCATAAAGTAATCGATTACATTTGTCATAATAAAACATGGACGTACGAAAATTCGCAAATTTCGCTTAAAGAAGTACAATTTAGCCTGTATGAACGACCATACCAGAGGCAACACAAATTACATGATCCTGTGTGCTCTGACATATAATGCCCACGGTCATATCATGCCCGTAGGGTACAAATTGCGCTTATCCCCTTCTGAAAAAAGCGCAATTTGTGACCGCGCTGTATAAATTCATTCCTTGGAGGATATTCCCATGACAATCAAAGTTGGTATTAACGGATTTGGTCGTATCGGCCGCCAGGTTCTCAAGGCGATCCGTGACCGCAACCCACAGGAACTCGAAGTCGTCGCATTCAATGACATCGGCGACCTCAAGACCATGGCACACCTGCTCAAATATGACTCGAACTATGGCCGCTTCGACGGCACAATCGAAGTTGCAGACGATGCGCTCATCATTGATGGCAGGAAGGTCAAAGTCTTCAAAGAGACCGACCCCGCTGCCATTCCATGGGGTGACCTCGGCGTGGACATCGTGGTTGAGTCCACTGGCTTGTTCACCATCAGGGAAGACGGAGTAAACAAGAAGGGCAAGACCGTGAAAGGCGCTTCCAGTCACATCAAGGGCGGCGCAAAGAAAGTCATCATTTCCTCTCCCGCTGAAGGGGAAGACCTCACCATTGTGATGGGCGTAAATGAAGACAAATACGACCCGAAGAATCATCATGTGGTTTCGAACGCATCCTGCACCACCAACTGCCTTGCGCCTGCCGCCAAGGTTGTGCATGATACCTTCACCATCCAGCGCGGCTTCATGACCACCATCCACGCCTACACCAACGACCAGAAAATCCTCGACCTGCCGCACTCCGACCTGCGCCGCGCGCGCGCTGCCGCGATGAGCATCATCCCCACCACCACTGGCGCGGCAAAAGCCATCTCACTGGTGATCCCTGACCTTAAGGGCAAGTTCGATGGTTATGCTTTGCGCGTTCCGGTATCCACTGTTTCGATCGTTGATTTCACTGTCGAACTCGAAAAGGAAACTACCACCGAAGAACTGCGCGAACTTTTCCGCAATGCCGCCAAGGAACCCCGCTTTAAAGGCATCTTGCAGGCTGTGGATGAGCCGCTCGTCAGCATCGACTACAAGGGCGACCCGCACTCCTCCTCGATTGACCTGCAATTTACAATGGTACTCGGCAAGGAAAAGAGCAACTTCGTCAAGGTGGTTACCTGGTACGATAATGAATGGGGCTACTCCTGCCGCACTGCCGACCTCGCGGCGATGATGGCGAAAAGTTTGTAACGTAATGCGTAATTTACGTATCACGGATTGCGCATTACGCGGACATTGACCATGAATAAAAAGACAGTCAAAGATATAGACCTCAAAAACAAGCGCGTATTGATGCGCGTGGATTTCAACGTCCCAATGGCGGACGGCAAAGTGACTGACGACAAGCGCATTAAAGCAGCCCTGCCCACCATTGAATACATACTGGATCAGGGAGCCTCGCTTCTTTTGATGAGTCACCTCGGACGCCCCAAAGGCGGCTCAGACCCCGCCTTCAGCCTGCGTGCCGCTTCGGAGACATTATCCACGCTGATTAATCGCCCCATAACCATGGCGCCCGATTGCGTCGGCGCAGAAGTGGAAGCCATTGTCAAATCCCTCAAACCTGGCGATGTAGTCATGCTCGAAAACACCCGCTTCCACGCGGGCGAAGAGAAGAACGACCTTGACCTTGCCAAACAGATGGCAGCGCTTGGTGACGTGTACGTCAACGACGCGTTTGGATCCGCGCACCGTGCCCACTCGTCCACCGAAGGGGTTGCGCGCTTCCTGCCCGCTGTCTCTGGCTTCCTGATGGAACAGGAACTGGAATATCTCGGTAAAGCCGTTGCGAACCCCGAACATCCCTATATCGCCATCCTCGGCGGCGCGAAGATCAGTGACAAGATTCTGGTTGTCGAAACCCTCGCCGCGAAATGTGACAAGCTCATCATTGGCGGCGGCATGGCGAACACCTTCCTGTCTGCGAAGGGACTGAACATGCAAGACAGCCTCGTCGAAGCGGAAGCGCTTGATACGGCCAGGACTCTGCTCGGAAAACTGGGCGACAAACTTGTCCTGCCTGTGGATGCGGTCATCGCAGATAAATTCGATGCCGAAGCGAATTCGCAAGTTGTGGATGTGGATGCGATTCCCGCAGGCTGGCGCATGTTGGATGCGGGACCCAAGACCATTGAGTTGTATAAATCCACGTTGGCGGATGCGAAACTCATTGTCTGGAATGGACCTGTGGGTGTGTTCGAAATGCCGAAGTTTGCTGAAGGCACATTTGCACTGGCCAGGCTCCTCGCGGAGTCTGATGCGGTCACTGTCATCGGCGGCGGCGACTCGGCGAGCGCGGTCAAGAAGGCGGGCGTTGCCAAACAGATGACGCATGTCTCCACGGGCGGCGGCGCATCGCTTGAGTTTCTCGAAGGCAGGGAACTGCCCGGCGTGGCGGCTCTGCTCGATAAATAGACATCCCTTCTTGATAGTACAAAAGGAGCAGGCGGATTTTATGTCCGCCTGCTCCTTTTGTTTTGTATAATCAGTACTTCACGAAAGCGCGTAATTGGCGCTCTCTACCGCCAGATTTGCGCTAGAGAGCGCACGCTGCGCAGTACGCGAGGCTTTCGTGATCTACTGATAATGATGGCATCAATTTTAAAGGAGAGATATTATGGAATCAACAAACGTTACCCCAGTACCCCGGCAGGCAGGGACAAATAAAAACCGCAACCTTATCATCGGAGTTGTCATAGTCGTACTTGCCTGTTGTTGCCTTGTGACCGGCATTGGCGGATATTATATGTATCAGGGATATGTTCAGGCGCAGCAGGCAATGGAAGAATTCCAGAACTTTGAAATCCCTGAATTCCCCACAGCCATCCCATTCGACCAGACCGATCCGAACAGCGAATCCAACCCTATCCCCGGCTTTGACTTTAGCGGTGATGTCCCCGCAGGCGGCCTGGCTGACGATGAAACCCGCCTGTCTGCCTGGTTCTCGGTGCAGATCATCGGCGCGATCTCCGGCTGCAACACCCCAACGGTCGCTGGCACCACCATCAGCGTGCTGCAACAACCCAACGCAGATGGCGTCTGGCTCGAAGAGTGGAACGTGAATTGCGGCGATGGAACTTCAAAACCATTCAGGTTAACCTTCACACCGGTAAATGGCGTTATTAACGTCAATGTTGAATTGCCTTAACCATAAGCGTGATTTTTCCAGACAAGCGGACAGGTATATCCTGTCCGCTTTTTTTTCTCTACCATACATCGTTTTTATTTAACGCCAAGACGCCAAGAACGCCAAGTTTTTTTAAGGCTTTCTTGGCGCACTTGGCGGTTCGATTTTGCAGATTTGTACGGTAGTGAATTATTTTTGACACTCGGCTATAATCGGCACAAACCCCATGAAAATGAATAGGAACAAGCCATGAGAAAACCCCTTGTTGCAGGCAACTGGAAGATGAATAAAACCATCGCAGAGACGCGCGAACTGCTGACCGCGATGAAGGATGGCTTGAACGCTGTCAACGGCGTGGAACGTGTGGTCTGCCCGCCATTTATCTCACTGGCGGCTGCGGCTGAAATGCTCGCCGGTTCAAAGATCGGACTGGGCGCGCAGAACTTATATTGGGAAGAAAAAGGCGCATTCACAGGTGAGGTTGCGCCTGCCATGGTCAAGGAATTATGTGAATATGTCATCCTCGGGCACTCGGAGCGCCGCGCTTATTTCGGCGAGACGGACGAGACGGTGAACAAGAAATTGCTCGCCGCGCAAAAATTTGGACTGACCCCGATCGTCTGCGTCGGGGAGACGCTCGCCCAGTACGAAGCGAATCAAACCCGTGATGTTGTCTCCTCCCAAACCCGCCTCGGACTTACGGGTGTGGCTGCGGATTTCGCCCCGAGCATTGTCGTGGCGTATGAACCTGTTTGGGCAATCGGAACAGGCAAGGCGTCCACGGGTGAGGCGGCGAATGCCGTCATCAAGGATTTCATCCGTTCGGTGATCGCCGAGATGTATGGTGAAGAAACGGCGCAGGCTGTCCGCGTGTTGTACGGTGGTTCGGTGACTGCTGCCAACGCTGCCGAGTTTTTCTCCCAGCCTGATATTGATGGCGCGTTGGTGGGCGGCGCGAGCCTGAAGGTGGAGGAGTTCCTCTCCATTGCCAAAGCTGCGGCGAAGTAAAAAGTGCAATTCGCGGGCTTTCTCTGGTTTTTGTTCATGCTTCTGCCGCTGGTCTTTCTCCAGCGGCTTTTGCATCGTGAGATTCAGGCGGTTATTTTGCTCATCACCCGCAATATCCAATTGACCATTGGTCTGTTTTCGGTGTTGTTCTTTCCGGGTGTGTTTTTGCATGAACTCAGTCATTTCCTGATGGCGAAGGTGTTGGGGGTTCGCACACGCGGGTTTTCACTCATTCCTCAATCGCTTTCCGATGGACGTTTGCAAATGGGCTATGTCGAAACCGAGAAGACCGATGTCCTGCGTGATTCGCTCATCGGTCTCGCGCCGCTCATTGCAGGGACATTGTTCGTCGCGTATGCGGGAATCTATAAAATGCAGTTGCACACGTTATGGAATGTCCTCCGCGATGGGCAGGTGGACTTGTTCTGGATGGGTTTGGAACTGCTGCCGAACGTCCCCGATTTTTATTTGTGGTTCTATCTTACCTTTGCGGTATCCAGCGCCATGCTGCCCTCCGAGTCGGATCGTCTTTCATGGCTGCCTTTTGGTTTGTGGGTCGCCGCCCTGCTTGCGCTGGCGATTTTCTCCGGCGCAGGCGACTGGATGGCTGCCAACCTCGCCCCTGTCCTGGATGACCTGTTGAATTCAGTAGCGTTGTTATTTGGGTTGAGCAATATCCTGCATATAATTTTGCTGTTTCCATTTTTTATTTTTCATCGCCTGCTTGTCTTTACGATGAAGGTGGATGTGCGCTAATTTCGATCCGATTCTCCAAAGAGAAACACCGTTTCATTCCGCATTGAATTGAACATGGCTACAATCTTTCGCCCTTCCCTGGCGCTGACTTTGATTGCCATTTCCCGGGCTGCTTCCATGTCTGCGATCCCCGTAGCAACATCCAAATAATATTCCTGTGTCGTTGGGTGTACCCATGTGCCGAGCCAGCAATCTGCCTCGTTCAAATAAACTTCATTGCGAATAATGAACTCGCGCAATGCTGTCAGCAGGTCAACGACAGGCGGGAGGATCGCTGTCCGTGATGGGTATTTTGGGAAACTCCACACATCCCTGGGCGGTAGAAATTCCCCCGTCGCAGGTTTGGATGCCGTGCCGCCTTGCATCCGTGTTTCTGTGGCGACTTTTTTCAAGTAGTTTTCAAAATTCATAGGGTGAGATGGCAGATCGTCGGTATTATTTCTTCTGCCCAATTGCCAGCATTTTATTTCGAATGGGGAAAACGATAAAAAAGAGATGCACGAATGGCAAGAGCAGTTTTACAAGCAGGTCAGACCTGACCAATTTCTTCAAATAAAAACGATAGGGAAAGGATAATTCGTGGAAGCGTTTTAATTCCACCACTTCCAGTCCCGCCATCTCCAGCGCGGATTTCATCTCCGCCAGTGAAAATATCTGCTTGTGCCCGAACGGTTTTGCGGAATACATGGTGTTCAGAAAGGTTGGAAATTTGCCGCCCGATAGGTTGTAGGTGAATTCACCAAAGCGATGGTAGAACGCATCACGGCAGGGCGTGTCGATTAAAAGCATCCCGCCGCTCTTGAGCATCTCAGCCGCACACCTCAATGTGGCCAGCGGATAATTGACATGCTCGATTACATCCCACAATGCGACGACATCGAACGTTCCGTGAAATGACTTCCAGTAGTCATCTTCGATGGTGCGTTTGACTACATCAAATCCATATTTGGTTTTTGTGTAATGCGCCCGCGTATCGCTTAACTCGATGCCAAGCGCCTCCGCGCCTGCATCCTTCATCTTTGAGAGGAACAATCCGCCACCGCAGCCAATATCCAGCACGCGTTTGCCTGCGATTCCGCCATGTCGCGCCACTGCATCTACTTGGTGGTCAATTCGTTCGGGGTTCGATTGCAGTGACTTTTCCAGGTAGGTGATCTCATCATCGGTCAGCCCGCTGCCGTCGATGATGGGTGAAATTTCTTCCACGGGATCGAGATGGTCGATGTAATGAAAGCCGGCGGGAGAAACAAACACATTCGCGCCCGATAATTTGTATTTGGGTGCGCCGCTGGTTTGATGTTTTTGTTCGTCGAAGTTTTCCATCATTTAATTTTATCAAGGATTATCGGCACACTGGCCGCATAATCCAAACTTTCTTTGGAGACATCCAGCCGCAGGATATTTGACTCAGGGACGGTTTCCAGCCATTCGCTGACGTATCTCTCCAGCAGTTCCGCATCTTCACTGGACGCGATATTGATTCTGTTTCTCGAAGCCAGTCTCTCGCGGACGGTGTGCGAGTCCGCGCTGAGGGAGATGATCAGGTCGGGTGGGGGGAGCAGGCTGCGGGTCAGCGCGTGGAAGCGTCGGCACAGGTCAAACTCAGGGTTGGTGAGCCAGCCGCGAGCGTGGAAGAGGCGCGTGAATCCGTAAAAGTCGAGGTCGAGTCCGCCATCCATCAGGGCGGGTTTGTCGCCTGCGCGGAGTCCGCGTTCCTGTTCGGCGCGATGGATCAGGTAATCCAATTGATTGGCAAGGGCGTATTTTGCATCCTGTTTGAAGAGCGCTTGAAAGGGGCGCTCGGCATGTTGTTCGAGCGCGGCAGTAAATTTATTTTGTTTGCACAGGGCGTGTGCGAGGGTGGTCTTGCCCACGCCGCTCGCGCCGACAATGACGATGAGTTT
>JAUXWL010000576.1 GCA_030680155.1 Anaerolineales bacterium | reverse complement strand
CCCACAACTCCCAACTCCCCGATTTATTCCACGAAAAGACGATCTGACTTTCATCAGGCGAGATACTAAAAGGCAGACCGTTGTCTACATTGGGAATGCGCAGGAGTTGGGGGAGTGTCAGCATGGTGGTTGTACCGCAAGATTTATCTTGCGAGGGGCGACATAAATGTCGCGGTACTTTCCAGTACAGGCAGGTGTTCCATGCCCGCACCTTTGGCGAGAGTCAAAACATAGGCGTGGAGTTCTGCCTCATGGTTAGGATCAAGCACAGGTCGAGAATACGAGGCGAGGATTTCTGTCACGCGTTCTCTGGCGCGGTCAAATGTATCCAGTGATCCAGATGCTTTCCAGCCGCGAATCGAGTCACGGTCAATGATCTTGGTGGGCAGGTGCTGTTCCTTTTGGAAGAGTTTCATGGTCACTTTTTGTTTGAGGAAGTCGCCGCCTTTGAAGTCCACGCCTTCAAAGAATTCGGTGGCGAGGGTTTCTGATTGTACCTTCATCCCCTCGAGCAGGCGTTTTGCCATCGAGATGCTTTCCGCGTCGATGACGAGTTTTTCAGGGCTTTGGCATAAAAGTGAATCGATCATGCCTGCGCCTGAGATCATGTTGATGCCGCTCAATGCGCCGACGAGAAATCCCATGCCGCTTTCGATGCCCGCCTGCATGTCGAGGACTTTTGAGTCTGTTGCGCCGAGGTAGGTGTGCGTGGGCAGCCCAAGCGATTTGCCGACCTGCGCGTAGGACGAGTCGATCATGGCGGTTTCGATGGCGCCATAGGGTGTGCCGCCTTTGCGCATTTCAAAGATGGCGGGCGCGCCGCCCCAGACGATGGGCGAACCTGCATGGGCGAGTTGATGGATGGTGATGCCCGATAAACATTCCGCCGCGTGCTGCGTGACCGCGCCGAGCAATGTCACGGGAGCCGCTGCGCCAGCCAATGGCATGGAGACGATCTCAGCGGGAACGCCTGCTCTTGCGAGTTCGATCAACTGACCTGCGCCAAAGTTTGACCAGATTAGCGGAGGCGAAGGGCAGGCATCGAAGATGGCGCGTGGTTTGGTTCGTAGGTTGTCGCGTCCACCCGCA
>JAUXWL010000542.1 GCA_030680155.1 Anaerolineales bacterium | reverse complement strand
TTGAAGAACGGCAATCGTGGAATTTTTTCGCGCATTTTTGCAGAGTCACTGGCGGAGGTGTTGGAACGCGGTGAGCAAGCCATCGTGTATTTGAACCGTCGCGGGACAGCAACCTATATTTTCTGCCGTGATTGCGGCGGGACGTTGAAATGCCCGAATTGCGATACGCCACTGACTATGCACGTCGCAGGTCAACGATTGAAAGTCACTGACCTGCGACCTGGGACTTTTGACCTGTTATGCCATCGCTGCGGTTATTCACGCCAGAAGCCGAAGACTTGTCCTGCTTGCGCGAGCACACAAATCCGCGAGTATGGGTTGGGGAGTGAAAAGGTGGAAGAGGAAGTGAAAGCCATGTTCCCACAGGCGCGGACGCTGCGCTGGGATTGGGATACGACGCGCCAGAAGGATGCCCACGAGATCATCCTGACCCATTTTGCGAATCATCAAGCGGATGTGCTGGTCGGTACGCAGATGCTGGCGAAAGGGCTCGATTTACCGTTGGTTACTTTAGTGGGGATCGTACTTGCGGATGTAGGCTTGAGTCTGCCTGACCCATTTGCGAATGAGAAGGTTTTCCAGACTCTTACGCAAGTTGCCGGGCGGGCGGGGCGTTCCGCGCGTGGGGGCAAGGTGGTCATGCAGACGTTTATGCCCGATCATTACGCCATCCAGTACGCGGCAGGGCATGATGTGAACGGCTTTTATGGGCGCGAGTTGGAGTATCGCCGTCAGTTGGGGTACCCGCCGTTTGCGAAGTTGGCGCGGCTGGAATATCGAGATGCCGACCCGCTCAAGGCGGAGGAAGAAGCCGAAAAACTGGCGACCAAGATTCAGGTCCGGTTGGAGGCGGGTGGGTTTCGTCAAACAGAAATGATCGGGCCCGTCCCATGTTTCTTCGCAAAGGACAACGGCGAGTATCGCTGGCAGATCGTCCTGCGCGGACCTGAGCCCGCTGCGGTCCTGCGCGATATGCGGGCGAGCGATTGGCGGGTTGAGGTGGACCCGATCAGTTTGTTGTAAGTTGTTATTCTTTCTTCGACCTTTGCTTGCGCACTTCGGCGGCGCGTTGTTTTAAGTCTTGAAAGAACTCGCTCTCCACGATTTCCTTCACATCCATATTGCGTTTTTCCGTATCGATCTGAACCTTTAATTGCTCGACCTCAATTTGCAGGGACTCTTCGCGCGCATGGACTTTGCCCAGCATGGTGTTGAATAATCTTGCCAGAGTGGAGACTTCATCATCCATGGTATGTGGACTTAATGAAATGGGCGTGTAATCCCCATCCGCCACGCGCATGGACGCATCTTTTAGCGCCGTGAGTTCGGATGTCGTTTTGCGGGTGATTGTCAATACCAAAATGGTGATCAATGCAAAGATGCCGGTAAAAATCATCAGGAGGTTTTTGGAAAGCGCCTGAATGTTTTCAACAGCCCAGCCTGCATCCAGAAAAATGGATATTCCGCCAACGACATCTCCGCGTGAATTTTGAAGCGGCGCGGCGGCGGCGTAATAATAGACATCCAGTTCTTCATCATATTCGAGTTCGGGGTAGATGTAGGTATCTGCCAACCCGAACCAAAGGTCTTCCACATTACTGGTCTCTGCGTCGATCAATTCGCCGAAGGGATAGCTATCCTCCGGCAACAAGGTTGCCCATTGGTCAAGCCCATAGGCTAATGTGGTTTCATTTACCGCATAGTAGGTGTAAATCTCTGCGCGGGGATTGTAGTCATAGACCGCAACGAGACAGTCCTGCTGTTCCCAATAACGCGGATCTGTCATACCTGCGGGCCAGTCGGCAGACGTATCGTATTTCACATCCCCGGATGTGAGCGCCTGCAGGGCATCTTCATCCATGCAGGCGGCGACGAAATCCCTGATGGAAACGATGTCCTCTTCCATGATGTTGTAGATCGTATTTCTGAGGTAATTTCGCGCGCCAAAATAACTTAGGCTGAAGATCAGAGCACCGAGCGCGAACAAGGGAATCAATATTTTATAACGCAGGCCCAGGTAGGGTTTTGCTCGTGTTGGCATGGTCATGGCATGTTCCTGTCTTATTGATAAATAATCAGCGGGTCGCAACACACGGCAGCGCCACAGTTAAGTGTGGTGTTCTTGGTGAAAGGCATTCTTATTTCCGACAAGGTCTATTATACAGCGGGTCGGACCAGCTGCTGGAAGGCAGTACAAGCGGGATAAGCAAAACCGCCGTATTTTCCAACTCGCTGATGGTCTGTCCATTTTACACACACAAGGTCTGCGCCTCACGCGCCGACATGGGTATACTGTCGCTATCGAATAAAGAACGGGAATATTTCGCGGCGAGTTTGCTATAATCCATTTCGCTCATAAGTCATTTCAAGGAGCTGAGCCATTTCCGTTCGGTTTCGCCTCGAAAATACGGCTCTTTCTGGACAGCAATTCCAAATCTAAAATTGTGTAGAAGGCAAAGATGCCAAACCTTATCGCAAAGACGCAACGCCGCAAGGCTTTTTTAGGATTGCCCCTGCGCCAGATGGTACTCTTGCCGATTCCGTCGAGGAAAGGTCAACATCTTAGCGTCTTGGCGGCTTTGCGTTGAGATTGTTAGATTCAGGTTTGGAATTGCTGCTTTCTGGACGAGCTCCTTGAAACTACGTAAGAGCCTATTTGAATATATTGATGGCAGTATCTGGCCAACTACACCTGCCATCAAGAAGGCTTGTGCGTTCCTACAATTTTCTTCCTGCTGAAAAATATTACCACAAAATTAAGCAGGAATTTCCCTGCCATTACAAGATAATAGAGCGGATGAAACCAAAACGGATAATCCTGCGCAAGGTTCTTTCGATAGTACAGGTAATAAGAGCGATGCCATTGATAGACCCCAAAATAGGGGCTGACGTCCGAGCCGCCCCTGCCCCCAAGGTGCATCACCCGCCCCAGCGGAACGTAGTACACCTGCCAGCCGGACTTGCGGGCTTGCAGGCAGTAATCGGTATCCTCCTGATAGGCGAAGTAGTGTTCATCCAGATAGCCAACCTGTTCGATCACAGCGCGGCGAATCATCATGCACGAGCCGGAGACGGCTTTGACTTCGTTGACCACATCGTTATCCAGATGCCGCAGGAGATAGCCGTTGAAGCGCGGGTCTGTGGGGAACAAACGGTCGAGCCCCAGAAAATAGGAGAAGACCTCCCCAGGGCGAGCTTCGCCGCGGCGGCATTGATATTGCAGCGTGCCGTCACTGTTTAGAACTTTGGGAACACAAATACCTGCCTGCGGGGTTTGCTCCATAAAATGAACGAGGCGTTCCAGCGCATTTTCAAGAATCACTGCATCGGGATTCAGCAGGACGTAGTAACGCGCATCCAGCATACGCAAACCCTGATTGACTGCCCGGGAAAAGCCGAAATTCTCAGGGTTTAGAATCAGTTTCACGGCGGGGAAGTTGAGGCGAATCGCAGCCACGGTGTCATCCTGCGAGGCGTTATCCACCACGACGACATCCATGTCGAGCGTTTGGGTCTGCTCGAAGAGCGAGGTGAGACATTCAACGATCACATCCCGCGAACTGCGGGTAACGAGGCAGACGCCAAGGGGTTTCATTGGTTTCTCCCATTTGCCTTTTTTCGCTGCCGGGACGCCCAGTAGGGCGTCAGCAACCCCTTGCTCATCAGACGATGAATTTCCGAAAGGGATGCCCGTCGCTGACTCTGCATCATTTTGCGTTTTTTGAGGACGGCTGGAATGTGTTTAATCGCATCCCATTTTGCCTTAAAGATGGCGCGCCCCTTCCCTTTGACGGTAAAGGATACGAGAAAATACAGGTTCATCAGGAGATGAAGCGGCAGGTAGAGCCAAAACAGCAAAGCAGGCATGTCTTTGAGAAAGGTCCAGACCAGGTTGCGGTGACCGTGATAGATGACGAAATCGCTTATTTTTCCCGTACTGGCAGAGCCGACATGATGCACAATCGCTTTCGGAACATACAAGCATCGCCCGCCTGCAAGACGCAGGCGAAAGCTTAAATCCACATCTTCGAAATAGGAGAAATAATCCTCGTCGAAGCCGCCAACTCTGAGGAAATCTTCGCGGCGGTACATGGCGGCGGCGGCACAGGCGCCAAAGACCTCCTCCTGGCTGAAGCCATGATCTTTTTCCGTATGATTGTAGTAACGCCGCCATGCCAATCCACTGACATGGTATTCGTCCCCGGCGCCATCCAGCAGGTCGGGGCGGTTGTATTGAAGCTGGCGCGAGGAAAAAGTAGTGTATTCCGGGTTTTGCTGTGCTGCGTTCAGGAGGTTTTTGAGCCAGTCTGGTTCGGGGTAGGCATCCGCATTGAGGAGAGCAAGCCATTTTCCGCGCGCGAGACGCGCGCCAATATTGTTTGCGGCGGCAAAGCCAAGGTTGGAACTTAATCTGTGGATGTGCAGGTCAGGTGAGGAATATTTATCACGCAACTCATCCAGCGCGCCATCCTCGGAGCCGTTATCCACAAGAATAATCTCAAATTCACCAAGGGTCTGCATTAAAAGACAGCCCAGACAGGCCGCCAAATGTTTTTTACTATTCCAGACGACAATGATCACGGAGATAAGCGGAAGGGATTGCATTGTATACACTGTGATTACTGGCTCATGTCTAAAGATGGAAAACCAATAGAGGTCAAAGCCAGGGTCTTTTTGCGCGGCTTGTTCCAAAAGCAGTTCAAGGGGCTTTTTGCAGGATGAAATAAAGGTCAACTGCGTCGCGCGGCTCGGCGCGTCCAAAGTAAGCCAGCAGTTTATCCACCCGCAAGTCCGGATAATCGTTTATACCCAGCGCGGTCACAAATTGCGCTTTTTTAGAAGGGGATAAGCACAATTTGTACCCTACGGGCATGATATGACCGTGGGCATTATATGTAGCTCCCTTCGTTTGAAAGTACGGGAGATCCAAACCGAAATGGAGAATCGAGCACCATATCTATTTTGAGACTCTCGTTTTCCTTTTCCACTAAAAGTTCAACGAACGTGGAAAAACGGCGGACGATTTTGAGCGACAGTCCCCGCTTCCGGCAGGCAGTTTCAATTTGATACGACAACGGCAGGATAAGATTTTCCGTGCCGGTGAAGTAATCAAGGTCAAAGGAAAGGCGGTGGCCGAGGTAATATTCCGAGAGCGCAACGCCGCCCGCCAGATAAAACTGATCCTTGTCAGGCAGATTGGCAAGGATATCCATGAATTCTTTTTGGAGAGGCGTAAGCGTACCAAACCCCTTAATTGGAATTACCTTTGGCATTTTGAATGTTCCAGGTACCTCCGCCACAGGCTTTCGATTTCCTTTGGCAGCCCCAATTGATCGAGTTCGCGCCTGATATCCGCCAGATCGAGAACACGGATATCCTCCGCCCTGCCATGCGTCAATATTTGACGCAGCAGCCAGCGCTTTTGGAATGGGTCGCGCAAATCAACCGTATCCGTACTCCAAACAAGGTGGCGAGGCGGGTGTATGAACATCGTATTGAAGATATTACCACGAATTTTCACGCGTATTCATGGACGCAAGTGGCATTCGCGGGGGTGAGGTCAATGGGATGAGGCGCATGCGCCTCCCACGTGACGGACGACTGCTTCGGAGACATACAGACTTTTTCCCCCGCCCAAACGGATTCGGAAACGCAAATCCACATCTTCGAAATAAGAGAAGTAATCCTCTTCGAAACCGCCCGCGCTGAGGAATTCCTCACGTGAGTAAAGCGCGGCGGCCGGCACTGGGCTGAAGATTTCCTTCTGCTCAAGCCCGTAGGTATCAGCGGGGAGATTATAGCCGTTCCGCCACGCCAGCCCGCCGACATGATAGGCATCACCAGTTCCGTCCGACAGTCCAGGGGTATTGGCTTGAATTTGACGGGATGCAAAGAATGTAAACTGTGGATTTTTATCAGCAGCTCGCAGCAATTATTCCAGCCAGTCAGGTTCGGGGAAGGCATCCGCGTTGAGGAGAACCAGCCATTTTCCACGCGCGAGGCGGGAGCCGATGTTGTTGGCGATGGCAAAGCCGAGGTTGGATGGCAGGCGCTCAATACGCAAAATAAATTGCGCCCAGCTATTTTTCAACCCGCTTATGGAGTCATGCATGATCTTCATAAAACTTTGCGCTCTTTGTGTGCTTCGCGGTGAAACGGCCTTTTTGCAGTAGAGTTGCCTTAAGAAAGCTCTGGCTGCTACCCTTTTTATGCTATGATTAACTCCTGTGGGTAAGATGCGAAAAGACCTCCCGATGCGAGTAACAACCGAACTAACCGAGCGCGAACGCGAGATTCTGCGACTGATTGCCAGCGGTACAAGCAACAAGGATATCGCGAGTCAATTATTTATCAGCGTCAATACGGTCAAGGTGCATCTGCGCAACATCTTTGCCAAAATCGGCGTGACCTCGCGTACTGAAGCCGCCTTGTATGCCATCCGTGAGGGATTGACTCAGTCGTCCGATCTACTCGCGCTTGTGCCTGCGACCCAAGAGTCGCCTGCCATCATTCCTGCGCCAGTTGAGACAAAAAACAAACCGAATTCTTTCTGGATTGCCGCCCTGATAACCGTTCTGTTGGCAGGTGTTGTTGCTCTCATGGTGAGAACCACCCGAGCCCCATCAATTGCAGTCGCCAGTCCTGCATCTGCCGCCACGCCGCTCCCACGCTGGCAAGCGCGAGCCGATCTGCCTACCGCACGGGGTGGACTGGCAGTTGCCGTCTACGAGAATCAGATTTATGCGATTGGGGGCGAAACGTCCCAAGGCGTTACCGGCGTGATGGAGCAATATGACGTGGCGAGCGATACCTGGATTAAGCTCACCCCCAAGCCGCTGCCGGTGGCCGATATCAATGCGGCGGTGATCGGGGGACAAATTTACATTCCTGGCGGACGCCTCGCCTCGGGCCGCGTGACCGACGTTTTCGAGTCCTACGATCCGCGCCGCGGTCAGTGGGAAAGACACGCGCCTCTGCCGGTAGCGCTCAGCGGGTATGCGCTAGTCGCATTTGAGGGAAAACTGTACGTCTTCGGCGGCTGGGACGGTCAAAAATTCCTGGCTTCCGTCTACGAATACGATCCCGGCCAGGACAAATGGAGCAAGCGTACACCCATGCCAACCGCGCGCGATTTCGCAGGCGCGGCAATCGCCGGGGGAAAAATCTACGTGATCGGAGGGTATGACGGCAAAGAGGCCCTGACTGTCAACGAAGAGTATCTACCCGAGCGCGATACCTGGTCACAACGCGCCCCCCTGCCCGCCGGGCGCTATGCGCTGGGAATGGCCAGCGTTGCCGACATTATCTATGTAGTTGGGGGCGAAGGGAATACAGGCTCGTCCCTGCCTCCTTTGCAGTATCTTCACCAGCAGGATCAGTGGCAGGAGTTCGAAAGCCCCTTTTCTCAGCACTGGTCGCATCTTGGGCTGGTACCATTCCAGACCCAACTCTACGGGGTGGGAGGATGGTGGAACGACACGCCTGCCACGCAAAACCTGTCCTATCAGGCGATTTATACGATTTTGATACCTGTGATCCCCTGATTTCGCACAATTACCCCAAAAGGATTATTTACTATGCAAGGGCAAAGGCGTATATTTAGCAAAATTCAACCCGGAGGTATGATATGCTCAAGAAACTGTTCGTGTTTGTTATGGTACTGAGTTTGGTTCTGATCGCAGCAAGTCCCATGGTGCCAAATGATTCTCCTCCTGGCCCAAGTGGGACATTTGGAAGCGCATTCACGATCCAAAATATGAGTGCATCCATTGCTAATTGTTCCTACCAGTTCTTTAATGCTTCAGGTATTGCTGTTTACACCAGCGCAGGGTTCGCAATTGCTGCTGGTGGGAGTAGTTTCACCTATGTACCGAGCATTGGTGCTCTGGCTAGTGGCCAATACTCTGGTGTGGTTTCGTGCGATCAGCAAGTATCTGCTGTGGTCAACACTGGTAGCGCTGACAGTGGTGGATCTTACGGTGCTGTCTCCAATACCGGTACCACTTGGTATGCGCCAAATGCATATAGTAACTATTATAATTACAACACCAACTTTGTGGTTCAAAATGCTACGTCCTCAACAGTAGATGTGACCGTTGAGATCATCAATACAAGCGGCCTTGTAGTAGCCACTCAGTCGGCAACCGGCGTTCCCGCCTTCGCTTATGTCAATTTTGAACAGGCCGGACTTGCTGGTTTAAGCGCCAACACTTCCTATTCAGCTAAAATTACGGGAACAGGCGCCCTTGCCGTTGAATCAAATATCTATGGTCAGGGGGCTGCGGTAAATCAACTGTATTCGTATAGTCCATTCACAAGCGGCTCGCTCATTGCGTATACGCCCGTGATTATGAATAACTACTATGGAAATATTACGGCCCTGACAGTACAGAACTTGGGGGCGGCCATCGCAAATGTAACCGTAACTTATGGAACTGGCTTGGTCCAGACTCAAGACATAGCACCAGCCTCGGCGTACGTGTTCTATACTCCAAGCTCAGGGCTACCAACCGGTAATTCTCTCGGTCTAACTTCTGCTACGATTACCAGTAATCAGAATATTGTAGCACTGGTGAATGAACAGAACAGCTACGGGCGCGCAGCCAGTTATACTGGCTTTGCTTCCGGTTCGACCACGGTGAGTCTCCCAATTGTCATGAAGCGCTATTTCAACTACAATACTAGTGTCACCTGCCAGAATGTTGGAGCAGCCGCCACCAATATGACAATCTTATACAGCAACGCAGCAACCGTGACCCAGACTAGTATTCCAGCAAACGGCACTGCTATATTCTATCAGCCGAATGAAACAGGTCTGCCTGATGGATTTAATGGTTCCGCGACGATCACCTCATCGAGCCAGCCTATTGTCTGTGTTACGAATGAAGATCAAAACGAAGGGATATTAGGAACGACTGTGCATGATCAGTTGTTTTCCTATGAGGGCTTTGCTGCCCCATAGAGAGTCCGGTTTGGTATTCCATATTAGTAAAGGAGGGTTGCGGGCAGTCCGCAACCCTCCTTATTTTCCATATTTGGTGAGTTATGATCAAAATGAAAGCACTTATAACCTGTTTAATATTCGCGATTGGTTTGATCGGTTGCAGTCCGACGAGTTCATCTTCGGTGAGAGGGGCATATCCAAACGATCAGGGAATACAAATTCAGGAATCTCCCTTTCCGAGTATCATTCCCACTCCAATTGCATCAAAAGGAACTGTCATTGGCACACTGGTCAGTTCTACTCCTGGGAAGTCACTTGCTGGATTAGCGCTTTATTTTGGAACGCTACTGCCACTCACACCAGGCCCAGACCATCTGGTTACAATGGACCCTCTGAATTCACCCAAGACCACTATACGGACAGATGGTCGATTTATAGTAGAAAACATCACCCCTGGAGAATATATTCTAATCCTGTGGACGCCACATGAGTCACGCTATGTTCCCGACCCTGACAACTCCGAAAAAGATTTTATTGTGAAAGTTGTGGGTGGACAGATTGTTGACCTTGGAACTCTCCAAACTCCGCCCCCACAGTAGCGTAGCAAAACCCTGTTGACAAGATTTGAGTGGAACCGATACAGTGACATTTTTGTTATTTGGATTGAATTGCTAATACAGGATTTTGCGGACATTTCAGGTCTGCAAAATCCTGTATTTATTTAAAGAATTGGTTGGCGTTTCCGCATAATCAGGGTACTTATCAACCAACCTATCATCCCCCAAATTGCATCGGCCAAAGTGTAAAGTATTCGCAACATGAGCGCGATCAGCAGCGCAACCGACGGCGTGAGCGTGGCTTGCAGCATCCATACCAGCGAGATTTCGCGCACCCCCAAGCTGGAGGGTAACATTGAGATCAACATTCCCAAGCTTCCGGTAAATGTACATGCCCGCAAGATTTCCATCACGTCTAATTGGCCTGACCCTGCAACGGCTTGCGCCATGATGTACAGGATCATAGCCGCTAGAAACCATGCCATGCTATATAAAGCTATCCACAGGCTTCCTTCGGCCAACCGGATAGTCCATTTTTGGGTGGCTGGTTGCCAGCTTATCGCCAACGCCAGGGCAGCGCCGAAGGTTAAGGCTGCCAGGGGGAATCCCAAGCCGGGCAGGGGCAGGGTGGTGAAGAAGATTCCCACCCCACTCAAAGTGAGCAACGCCCATTCCAAAAAATTCCCTAACACCACAACCCGAGTAGGCACCTCAGTCCCGCCCGAATACATGCTGATGCGTCCGACCCAATGCCAGGCCCCGCCGGGCAGGCTGCGCATCAGGATCATGCGGGCGTAGATATCCACATCTTGCCAGCTTACCTTGCGGTGAAACGAGATTATCCTAGTCCACACATAGAACTGGATGATCAACGACATCAGGTAGATGCCCAAAACCGCCAGAACTGCCCCCCCGTATGCTTTCCAATCAATCTGATCGAGCCGCAATCCTCCCTGTGTGAAGGCATAGGCCAAGTAGGCGACCATGGCAATGGTAAGCAGAAAGCTAAGCCACCGCCAGAGTTTTGAGCGCTTGGGTTTCTTCGATGACCAATAATCAGCCAGCCGGTCAATCATGGATATCCGCGGCCGGTTTCTTTTGCGCGAAGATCGTGATCAACGTAGATTGCCGGAAATGACCCGCCAGCCAGAGAAGTGGACTGAAGGCAACCCGCCCCAGCAGCGATCGGTACAAACCCAGCAGGAAACGTGTCGCGATGTTGTCAATATTCTTTGCCCTCAATAGAAACCCAATGCTAAGCTCCAAAGACGCGTGACTCCCGGCAATGCAACGGGCATCCACCCAGTCGAAACCGATCTCATCGAGGATGCGCCGCAGCTGCTTTTGAGGAAACAGGTACAAATGACGCGGCAATTCCCATCCAAGCCAATATCGGCCAAAAACCTTAGCCTCCAGGCCCTCCAGGTTCGGGATGGAGAAAACGAACCAGCCTCCGTCTTTGAGAAGTTGGTGGGCACGACGCAAATCGTTAATAGGATGGTCGAGATGTTCCAGGACATTCCACATGGTAATCACATCGAAATGATTTGCAGGCAGGTTTGCCTCAGCAAAGCGGTCTGCCAAAACGGGAATTTGGAGGGTCTTCTCGATATAGGATGCTGCTTCTTTGTTTGGTTCTAGCGCAGTGAGTTCCCATCGACGAGCGCGTTGTGCTTCGGCCAGGAAAATTCCTGTACCGCAGCCAACTTCCAGCAGTTTACCGCCTGATTGGAAATGCTGAATCGCCTGCAAGCGCTTCCACATTCCGTAGCGCCTATCCAGACGCTTTAACAGGGATTTTTCTGTCGCGATAATCGTCTCGTATGGACTGTAGTTTTGAGGGTAGTAAGTTTCCAGCGATTCCCAAGTTAAGCGAGGATCCTGGCGAAAAAGCCCGCATTTTGAGCAGCGCACCATACGAAATTTTCCTGGAAGACCCAATAACAGATCTGTCCCTTCAAAAAGCACTTCGCTTTCACGAATGCCACACCAGTCGCAAGTAGTTTCTTCGAACAAATTCATTTTCATAATTCTCCACGCTATAGAGGTTTTTACAAAGTTGCTGATTGTTGTTGGGAAGCCGTATGACAGTGGATCGCTACGATTTCCATCCCCAATGATCGGCCAACCCGCTCGCGACGCCAAACAAGAAGGGTGGGATACGATAAAATCTCAATTTCGCAGCCTCGCGCAGGGCAAACCAGGCTGTGTGCAAGCCCAAAATTACAGGCGGCTTATATTTCAGGTAGAAGCGGGCACTGCTTTTTCCCATGAAGAACCACGGCTTGGTCTTTTTGGCTGTCTTTTGAGTGGATACCGACACCTTGTGCCACAGATGCGCTGTTGGGACGAACAGTATCTCATACCCGGCGGTTCTGTAACGGGTTGATAAATCCCAATCATCGTAATATAGGTAGTAACCAGGATCGAAAAGCCCCACTTTTTCCAGGGACTCTCTTGACATCATCAGACAGCAGCTCGTTGCATACTCCAGGTTGATATAACGCTGGAATTTAGGCCCATCGGGCGCATCCGAGCCGATCGTTTTGACACTTGGAGGAAACGGCCGCCATTTGGCGCCAACGCACCAGATGCGCTGCCTGTCTCCATAGTAATGATATATCTTCGGGGTTGTCATCCCCACTTTCGGATGATCTACAAAAGCCTGCACGAGTTGAGAAATCATTTCTTTATCTGCGACTGTATCATTGTTCATGACAATGATATATTGGCAATCATGTCTCAACGCATATTCGATTCCCAAATTGTAGCCACCCGAAATACCCGCGTTAACATCTTGGCGGCAAATCTTCACCGCGGGAAATTTCTGAGTGACAACCTCTGCGCTCCCGTCGGTGGATCCGTTGTCAGCCAGGACAACACAAAGATTGGGATAACTCTGTTGTAACAGAGATTCCAGGCACTCAATAGTCTCAGTTAATTGGTTCCAGGCTAAAACGATAACAAATACCATTGGCTGTTCGAACATATTTATTCACCTATTAATTTGTTAATTCCCGTCTGGCTTGTAAAGGGGAAAACTCCCCAGGGGTTTTTGCAGCCCTTCGCTCATGCCTCGCTGAAACTCCAGCCAATAAGCCCAGTTTCTCTTCCAGACAAATTCGCGCAAGATCACATAACCCACATGAACGGGCAATGACAGCCAGATAGGACGCCCATGCCTTCTGTAAAAGCGAACGATGCTAGCCCCATATGTATACCAAAACTCAGGAGTTCGCGGTCCCTGGGTGCTTCGGGTTGCCTTATTCCACATGTGGGCTAATGAAGCATACCAGATATTCAACCCATACGCCCGCAGGCGTTCCGAAAAATCCCAGTCATCGTAATAAAAAATATAGCCAGGGTCGAAGAATCCGACCTTCTCGAAAGCCCTGCGGTGAATGAGCAAGCCGCAGTTAGGCGCATATTCAATCGTGCGAGTCGAGTCTTCGACCCCTTTTCGTCTGTCAGTCAATAAGATGGATGGGGGAAAAGAACGATAATGCCCCCCGCTTGACCAAATACGTTCGCTTCCATAATAATAAACCTTTGGCATGATCATGCCAGCCTTCGGATCGGACTCGGCTACCGATAGAAGTTCGGTGACCATTTGAGGGGAAACGACGGTATCGTAATTCAGCATCAGGACGTAATCGGCTCCTTGCTGAAGCGCATATTTAAAACCGACATTATATCCTGCTGGAATTCCAATATTTTGCCCATTTTCAATGACATGCACATCCGAGAAAGACTCTCGGATTTTTCCTGGTGTACCGTCATTTGAACCATTATCAACCACAATGATTCGTGTTTCTGGGTGATCACTCTTGAGTAGAGATACCAGACACTCACGAGTGTCCTCGTAGTGATTTTGGGTGAGGAGGACGGCGTAGACACTCTTTTTGCGTTCTCTTTCTGCCACGGTGGTTTCTTTGTCGGGTGCAATGACCTGGGGAGAAAGTTCGGCAACAATTTTTTTAATCGTTTCGGTTGCAGCTGCGAAGTTATCATCCACCTCGCGATGGCGAAACTCGGCTGCCCGACCAACCAGGTGGAGATTTGAATATTGACCCAACGTGTCCTGCGCATTTTGTATGACCTTGTCGTAATCCCGGTCATAAACGGGATAAGCAAATTTTTCGCGGATCACCTTCGTGTCCAAGATATCCTCTCGGGTGATCATACCCACTTTTATGAGGTCGCTGATTACCTTTTCAACAACATCATCATGATATTGCGTAACCTCCGCACAAATCACACTTGTATCAGCAGGCGTATCCACTGCACTCATATTCTTGAATTCAACCATCCGGTTGACGCAAACATCATCATCAATGAAATAGACCCAATGGTAGTCGGAGACGAGTGGGCGATTGACCAGCAAATAAACAGCATCTACCTTCTGATACTGCAATGGGAAAGAATGATCCAATAATTGGCCCGTAATGCTTAGGGGTAATGTCGAGATGACAAACTCGGCGGGCATCACATGCTGTTTTCCACCCTGTTCGTAGATCACATTGGTGATTTTGCCATCCCGCCGCTCGAAACCTAACACCTTCGCTTCGAGTTGAACATTTTCCTTGATTTTCTCATACAAACAATTGACAATTGCACCGTAGCCCTTGCGCAATGGATAGTAGAAGTATTGGAACTTGGTTTTTGTGTCCTCTCGAAAAGTATCCAGAGGATTGGCCAGACGCACTTTTTGTCTGGCCCACAGTACTGAGATCTGGCTTCCGGCGATACCAAAAAGCTTTTCAGTGTAGGGTTTAAAGAACAGTTGATATAACGACCTGCCATACCGGCGAAGCACATAATTTTCGAAACAATCATCCGGTAGGTCTCTGTGGCGGAAAGCGTATGACCATAAGAGCCCTAATCGCTTGAAGATGGGCAGGTTGACGCCCAACTCAATAACATCCAGCGGGTCGCGCATCCATCGCCCGTTCATGAAAATGCGGCTACGCCGGATGTGACGAGCCATTGGTGTCAGATTGAGCAATTGCTGTAAAACCTCTTCGTCCGAGGTAAATAAGCGATGCGCCGCAAAGTCGCAGAAAAAACCACCCCATTCAAAGCTGCGCGCCAAACCGCCAATGTACGATTGTTTTTCTAGAATAACAAAATCTATTCCTTGTTTTTGGAGTAACCACCCTGAACTTAAACCAGCAATCCCTGCGCCAAGAATGGCAACTTTCGTCATAATTCTGAAAACCTCTCACTGTCCAAGAATACCAGGTAAGCCGCCTGGCTTTTTCCTGGGAATGCGATAGGGGCAAATATAACATAATCAGTGCCATTTTTCAGCGCACGATCAATGCCCATGTTTACTCGGTTGTTCCGTTCAGCGACCGGGCAGAGCATATTGAGCGAAACTCCTGCGGTACGGGTACACCGGGCCGATGGTGGCGATCTTTACACGCTTTGACTCCAGATTCTTTCGTCAGGGCGGGCCGCCGCGCCGAAGCACCAGGCCATCTTTGATAAGAAAATCATGGGGGCCGTATACCAATATGGGCGCAGGCTTTTGTACTTGGCAAACACTCGCAACACAACACCGGCCGCCAGCAGCGGCGAGAACAGGGCCACGCCGAGCCGAGTGTGCAACAGTCCTGGCAGTCCTTCCTCGTTTGCGTAGCGCGGGTCAACCTTGGTCGAATACATTCCCTGGTAGTAGCCGTGCCGTAACAAATCCCGCAACCGGTTGCGGGGAGGCTGGTGTGCTACAACCGCGCGCGGCTCAAAGTATAACCGATGGCCTCGCTTGCGCAGGCGGATGGTCAGATCGGCATCCTCGCTGGATGGGCGTGGATAGCGTTCGTCAAAACCACACACCTCCTTGAAGGCTTGCCGTCGGATAGCCAGGTTCAGGCTGGGCAATTGCAGTCGCTCGCCGGCCGGATGGATATCCAGGTATTCGTAAAACATGCTGATATTATCCGCCAAGGTCCAGAAATTGCGCGAGCGAATATCCACACCACCGCCGACGACTGTCACTGCGGGGTCGCTAAAGCGTTCGGCCAGCACGGCCAGCCAATCAGGGCGGGCGAGGCAGTCGGCATCCGTAAATACGATCACGTCCCCGCGTGCTTGTGCCACGCCCCGGTTGCGCGCCCTAGCAGGTGACAGGGGGACGTCGGAGCGATCGAAATGCACCAGATCGCTCTCGCGAACTAAATTATATTTGTCCATCCCAACTACGATCACCTCATAATGAGCGTGATCATAGGTTTGGTGTTCCAGCGACGCGACTGTTTCTCCCACTGTGGGGGTATGCAGGTTGGGGATAACGACTGAAAAGTGGATCATGCTGGCTTTTGTGGCTGCTGTTCAAGCTCGAATAGTTATCAGATTTGCGCCGAACGCCCATATCTCTTGCCGCCGAGTGTAGCACACCAAATTCCAAAAATCAAAGCCTGACTTTATTTTTGGCGCGGCGCGCGCCTCTCGCCGCATGGCGGTCAGGTGCATATGGAGGTTGTGCAAACATAAAAGATGCGGAGGCTTAGAGTTACAGCTAATTTTTCAACAACTCTGAGCCTCCGTTTAAAACGAAACTTCTTGGCTAATTACAATCCATTACTGTTGAACCACCCCCAGCTTTTTAAAATTGGCAAAGTCGTACTTATTACTATTACCAGCAGACAAATCGTACTGATCGTAAAGCGAAGTGGAATAATTATCTTCTGCAAAACCATATACGTTGTAATTATTCCAAGTTGATGGCAATACAAGCCAATAAGTAACCTCTATGTAATTGGAGGTTGAAGAAACACTAATTTTTACTGTATACGCATCTACTGGAACCTCGGTCCCCACCGAATATCCATGCCAGCCAGATTGGTTGTACACATACATTTTTGGCCCAGAAAATCCATTCCAAGTAGCTGGAACGTACATTACTCTGGCCCCATATGGTGAGTTCCAACCAGCATGGTCGTTAACAACCAGTTGAACTTCCCCAAGCCCAGAAACGTTTGCGTCGTTATAGTATTTCACTGTAATTTTTCTATACCCTCCCGGTGGTGGTGGTGTGTTGGTCATATCGCCAATATAAGGGGCAGTTGTTCCTGGCTGTGCTGCCCGATACCAACCTTCAGCAGTACCCGTTGACGACGTAGAGAGAACCTGTAGTGAACGGTTATCTTGCCGTGTGGATGGGACGAAAACACCATCCACATATTGGGGAATATGGAAGGTGGGCTGGATGGCAAAGTACTTCAGCTTTGGATAAGCCACAGCAAGCGAGCGGACCCACTTCCCAAATCGGTAAAACACTTCTTTTTCCCATGCGTACGAACAGCCTGGCCCACAGGGTAGGTTTCCGTTGATATCGAAAGGTTCAACAGTACCAACAGTTATTTCGTTAAGATAAATATCGGTTACTTGGGTTCCATTACTTACAGCACTCAGGTTCTTTGTTCTGCACTCAGCCAACTTCGCCCATCTGTGCAACACCTCATCTCTCTTAGAATTATAAGTTGGCGATGATGTTGTTATGTCCGTAGCATGTACTTCTACACTTGGAAGACCACCGTATAAAGTATAGCTCCAATAATCAACGGGAAATTGACTACCATAGTTAGAAACCCACTTGTCTACTAATTTCTGAGGATAGAACTCACTGCCTCGTGTGTAGCAAGTACCGTCAATATTTAGAGTTGGGTCAGTAAATGCATCGGAACCCAGCGCTACCATAAACTTTGCCGTAGTATCTAGGGGTCGAATGCCTTCGATGAGAAACTGCTTGAATATCGAAACGTAACTCTCTGACAACACAGGGTTTTTATCCCATTTAGATGTTGTCGCGTCAGGAAAGTTGAAAAGTGCATATGTTTTACCTTTGTTGTTCGTGATAAAATTCTTAAAGGCACCTTCATTATAAACAACGTACGTTTTGGTGTCTCGATTGTAGAAAATTTTTGGATTATAGAAACCTCCGTAAACGATAAACCCCCCTCCGGTTCCGGAATTCTCCCAGTAATCACTTGGAACACGAATATCGTTTATCGTGCTGTTTGGGGAGGTTGTATAATTCGGATAGGATGACCAGATATCGTTTTTGTTAACATTGATCAATCCCCTAGGGTTGTAAGCAGAGTCTCCATTTTCACCATCTGGGCAGCTAGGCGCGGGCACAGGTCGCTTGAAGTATCTTCGCCAAGTCTTTGGCATAATGCTGCAAAAGTTCGTTGGCGCATCAAGATACTTTCCTCCCACCTGTACGTCATCTTGGCCCCAGGCAACCGGCTGCCCGCTCAAACCATAGATACAATACCCATCACTTCCGCAAGGACCTGTGTTGTTATAACCGCCTAAAGCAATATGAGTTACGATAAAAGTGCCTACACCAGGCGTTCCTTGAACACTTGATGATACTGGGTTCCATTCATTCCCTGTATAGTTTCCATATTGAGGGTAGTTATTGTAACTAGCCAAGAGGTAGATAATATCTGTATTTGATTCTAATTGATATACCGACCATGTTTTTGCGGACGGATACAACCCCATTAGAGCAATTGCATTTTTACCGTTTTGATTGATATCTGTATTGCCATATGCGTTAGTGCCTACTCCGGTGCGAGTGGCTACACCTAGACCAAATCTTGGATCAGCATTGGGGTCCGCTACGGATGCTATGTTTTCCGGTAACGCGGCCAAAGCTGGTCTAGTGCTAATCAAAACACAAATCACTATAATCCAAATAACTAACCTTTTCTTCATAGTTCATAGTCCTTTCTTAGCTCAAAAATGTTCTGTTGATTTATTCAACTCTTACTACAACAACTAACCGTATTAAGATTTTATGAGATCTACATAACTACTCCTTCTCTCGAAAACGCGCCGAACATACAAATAACTGATTGCCGCCCCATAGAAATTTTTGGTAGATATTCACTTTTAGCCCGTTTTCGTTCAACAGACTTTGTAAAGTTGCCAGGGAAAAAATTGTTTCGTGCTCTTCGGCCGCGTGTTTAGAGAACAGCCCTGCTTTTGCTCCAATGCTGTGAATGCCGGCGCCGAATTGAGATGGCGTGGTAATCAACAGTCTTCCGCCTGGTTTCAGCAGCCCTGAGATCTGGCAGAGAATGTTTGGGGGATTCTTCATGTGCTCGACGACAGCTAACATCAGGATGGTGTCGAAGCGTCTATTGAGAGTAAGAACGTCTTGATCCAGGTTCTTTTGATGGAATTCATAACCCTTGCGATTTTCCAATAACCACTCGAACATAGCAGGATGTTTTTCTACGCCAACATAGACCTGGTCAGATGGCAGGTAGGACAATATATTGGCAAGACCACAGCCCAGATCCAGAACATCCCCTTTGATGTAGGGTGCAATTGCCTTAAATCGCTGTTGGCGCAGGTAGTTTGAAAATAGTCCGCTCATTTTATTAATTCCTATCAAGACACAGTTTCCCATGAATTGAGCGCTGGGTAAACTGCGTTTACAAAGCGTACAAAAAAAAACGTTGGTCCCGATGGGCGGTGATTATACTATGGCCGCAGTTTCGATGGCCGTGACCAATTCATCCCACTCGTCAGTGTCCGATAGGGTAGAGGCAGGTAGTTCCTTTTCATTTCCCCGTTTTTGCCTTGCTTCAGCCAGGATTTCATTCTCGTTTGAGGGATGAAAATGGGAGGACAGACAACACTCAATAGCATCGGCTAGCGCAACCACATCTGTCGGGTCAACCCAATACAACCGATGCGCAGTTTCGTCGGCCAGATCCGCGCTGCTGAGCGACTTGCTGATCACCACTGGCAGACCGAACCCCAGCGCCATCTTAACCGCCGCACTTTGCGTCCCGCCAATGTAGGAAGCGACGAAAACATCTGCGGCTGAAAAATACAGGCCGACCTCCTCGTCGGGAATATAACGATTATCAATCTTGACCTGCGCCGATAGCCCCAGTTGCTCAATGAGCTGCATGTACACCGTCACATCCTCCCAAAATTCTCCTGCCACCAGAAGATTCACCACCTTGTCTCGGGCATGCAACTCAGCTATCGCTTGAATAGCGAACCGCAATCCCTTGTAAGGGCGTATGATCCCAAAGAACAGGGCCACTGGCTCGTCAGCGGGCAGCCCCAGGCGTTGTTTCGCTTTCGCAATGGGAATACGCTGACCGGCGAACATATCGTAAATCGGAAGTGGCGACATCGTCGTCTGGGCCTGCGGCAAAATCGAGAGCAGGCGCTCTTTCTCGCGCCCGGTCTGCACTAGGAAGGAATGTCCTTGCCCCAGCGCCAAACGTGCCAGCCATCGATCCCATATTCGCGGCTCATGTGGCATGACATTGTGGATCACAAACATTACTTTCACCCCTTGTCGGCGCAACAGGAACGCCAGCACTGCAAAAGCAGGCGCCCAAAAAGTAGTCCACCATTGGAAAATGGCCACATCCGGTTTCCATTCGGCAATCCTGCGAGCGGTTTGCCACCATGTCCAGAGATAAAGCGGGTCAAGCAAATATTCTGCATTGACCCGCAACGGCTTCTGGCTGGGATCACGATCTGACTTACCCGGATACAGCCAGCGCGGATACTGACGACGGAAAGATACTACGTGAAATTGTGAGCCTCTCTTTGCAAGTGTTTGCGCTAACATCGTGGTGTAGTGGGCGATACCTCCACGATAGGGATACACGGGACCAACCAGTACAAACTTCATTTATCTCCTTATCGCAACCCTTCAAAGCCATTTTGGATTATCTCTGTATCTCAAACACCCATATCCGATCCTGATGATAAACCAGGCGAAAGTTAGGGCTGGCAAGCAGTTGTTTCGGCTCAAGCACATACGGCCCACCATAGTTTACCCGTCCCTGCCTTTGGCCGATATACACGTGTGTGACGCCGCGTTCGCGCAACAAGGCTAGCGCATCGGGATGGGCGACGCCTTTGTTTTGTATCTCAGTGGTCAGCGCGTTGATCCACTGAACATAGTCCGGGCGCGGGCCACGCTCAGAGCCGTAATTGAGCGGGGGAAGTGTCGTCTGTCGTTGCGCCAGGAGCGGCAGCCACCAGCCGCCATCTGAGCCAACGATGACCGTATCGCCATAAGCGAAAAAAGAGTTTACCAGAAAACGCGCATCCTGAGGTGTGTTCTCCTGAATCCATTCTGCCGCGCGTATGTCGGGGCGCGTTGCCAGGGCGCCCGCCATAATATTGAAATCGCGCAGTCGCTGGCGCGCGCCCCATGCGCCAATGACCAACGCCAAAATCAGTAAAGTAATCGCCAGAAATTTTGGCTCGCTTGTAACTTTTAACCCGTCGGCGCTCCCTATGGCCGCAGGGCGGGCTTTGTAACTTGCAACCTGTCCCAGCAGATAGCCGGCCAGCACACTGACCGGGATATAGGCGGCGATAAATATAGCAAAGTTGCTGAGCGCCCCCTCGCCCGGCAGGCGCAGCCATTGCGGGTTGGCCGCCAGCAGGATCATAAACCACCACAGGCTGACCAGCGCCACACCTTTCTCCCGCCGCCACAAACCCCAAATGACGCTCACGGGCAAAAGCCACCAGAGCGCCATCGGCAGGTAAGAGGATAAATTGCCTATGGCGTTATATTGTTGGGTCGAGGTTGGAACTGCCACAGCAGGTGTGCTCAACTGCGTGGAAAAGATAAGCAAAATCTTGCCGGCAAAGGTATGAATGAACCAGGGCAGAAAAAGCAGTCCGGCTCCGGCGCCCAGCCAAAAGGTCCGGAAAAGGAGCGCACGCCAGGTATCTCTTGTGGTGCGCAGGATGAAAAACGTCCCAAAAAAGAGAACCGCAAAAATCAGGACGCGATAATGCGTGAGCGCCAGCCCGCCCAGAATTAACCACGTGAGCGCCATCCGTCCAGCGTCGAATGGAATGTTGCGGCGCCATTTAGACCAATTTGACTTCCCCGCCAAAACAGGCGATTCGATCCTGTGTTGTTTCGCTTCCAGGGTTGCCCAAGCCAGGGTTATCGCTCCCGGCAAAATGACCTGTCCCGCGAGCTGTGTGTAACGTCCCCAATTGACATAGTACATCGGCATGGGCGAGAGCAACCCGGCTAGCAGTACCGCTCCAACCCCGGCCCAGCGATTGCCTCCCACGCGCGTCGCCAATGGATAAAGCGCAAGAACCGCCAGCGCATTCAATATTTGCCCTGTCCACAGAACGGATTGGGGCAGATCCAGCCCGCTGATCCAATGGAAAGCGGCGACCGCGGTGTGAAATCCAAAGTGATAAGTGAACGTCTGCAATTCGGCATATGGCAACCAGGAGTTGAATAATCCGCCGTGATCCACGAGTAACTGAGCGATCATCGTATGTTGATAGGAGTCGCCCCACATGGGCACATCCAGCGAGCGGATGACCCAGAAGCGGGTGAAGATGACGAGGGCAAGTAGGATGAGTAGGGTGAAATCAGGCCAGCTCAGGCGTTGAATGTTTAAATGTTTGAATGTTTCAACATTTAAGCGTTTTCGATTACGCCACAGGATGACGCCCAGCCCGGCCAGCGCAGGCAGCCAGGCATACAGCGGGCCTAGGCGCAGTCCAATCATGTTTGTCCACAGGAAGAGCAACGGGTAAAGCGCCAGGCTCATGCCGGCGGATAGTCCCAGTCTCTCACCCCACGCAAGGGCATCCCAGCCCGGCCAAAGCAACGCCAACAGCGCCCAGCCCGGCAGGATAAAAAGAAAAATGGCTATCCCCAGAATGCCAGACCAACTTCCCGCCTGAGTCAGGGTTCCCAGGAATAATTGTCCGGGGTCGTAGATCAGGCGAAAGGTCATTTGCGCGTCCAGGGGACTCTTGTTTTGGTATAAGGCGCCATCCAGATAAGTATCGCCCGGGGCAGTCTCCACCCGGACACTGCCAGGTCCTTTAATTTTCAGATGCAAATAGTAGTCTTTCTGGCGCGAATCGTTTTGTGGCGGGAAGGTAAAGCGAACCCAGCCGGGCGCGGTAATGGACTGCACTGCCAGGACGCTGACCGCCAGGTCGGTGGACGATTGAGGGTCGGAGCGCAAGTGCAGTTGAATCTCGCCGCTTCCCGGGGTTTCCGGCCCGAGGTAAATCTCAATGCCCTGCAAACCGCGATCACGCGCCAGCAGCGTCTGCCCAACGGTCTGCCCGGCCTGCAAAATAACCCCCGTGGAGGCCGTGGCGGGCTGTCCGTCTTTCACAAACGGCGCGCAGGCGGACAGGCTCAATAGCAGAAGTAAAAAAAATAATCGTCTCATGGCAAATAAAGTTTCATGGTGTACCCCTTTCATCCCCCCATTACTGCCTGCGCCAGTGCCGCAGGCAGTAATGGGGGGACAGAGGGGTGGAGTGGTTGCGAATTCTACCTGAGAATCGTGGTAACTGCTACCTATAAACATGGCGCGACGCGCAGCCTGTACTTCACACGTATGCAAAACATCCCGCGACATTCATGCCGCCTTGCAAGTGAGAATCAAAAGTGGGCGCAGGTTGATACCCTGCGCCCACTTTATCAATACGTTTCGCGTCAGGGCTAAAGACCGATGACGGCGCTCATCGAATAATCAGGGGCAGGTAGATGGAGTGAGTGCCTTCGCAGATGTACCCGATGCAGAGCGCGCTCGCGGCGCCACCGCCGGTTTGCCCAATCATGCCGCCAAAAGCGCCCTCAAGCTGAAAACTGGCGGAGGACATAATCCCGCCGGGCGCCTGCGCGCTGCTCATGGTGTTGCGCGGGATGCGGAACGAACTCGATGACAGGATGGCGGCGCTGACAGCGGTGACCGTTAAAGCCAGGACGAGTATGAGGATCACCCCGGAGGCGGTCCACTTTGTACGGTTCTTCATCGCTCACCTCCGTTATCTAAGCAGCAGTAGTATCTCAATGACACCTTCACCCTCAAGAAGCTCGCCCATGGCCTTCCCCAGGATCGTTCCAAATCCTGGAACGGTGGCTAACATGGCATAGCCGGGGATATCCGAGCTGGTCAGTAAATCGCCGCGATGAATGGGTCCATTTGCAGCAGTTACTTTGACGGGGACAATGCCCATGATCGCCACGGGAACGTAGCCGGGCTGTTCCTCGAACGAACCGCCGCCGATGAAGCCCGGCTCTGTTGAATACACGCCAGCCAGTGACGGATCGTTGGCGCTTGACGATTTGGCGACCGCCCGGTCTTGAGTGGCGCTAACAACCAGCACGTCGCCCGGCTCCAAGCCTGCAGCGCTGCCTTCGGCTTTGATCATTTCGGCATAATCGGCGCCGCCACCAGTGAAGTTTCCATCGGCGGTAACGTTGCCATTCCCGTTAACGCGGAACTCAAGGTAGGTGTTGGAACAATCCAATCCGCCGGCGCAACCGCGGATGATGTCCGAATCAGTATCATCCAAAATAGTAACGGTCAGTCCGCGCGTGCCAGGACTGCCGGCAGCATTGCTGGCGGTCCTATTGCCTACGTTAAATGCACCTTGCCCAGCGGCAGCGTTGGCAATAAGTGGAGCCGCCTGCGCATCAGTACCTACCAAAACTGCCGCTCCGCCAACCAAACTAAAGGCGTAGGGTGTGCCGAGTAGTTTCTGCCGTGGGCTTAATTTCTCGCCATTGATGGTGATTTCCACCCAGAGCGGTTGTGCGAATTTACTCGGGTCGAGGCTGTCGCCTTCTGATGTTAGGTTGGGGATGGCAATGTTCAACATGCCATTGGTAACAGCCACCGTCTGGGTATCCGAGTAAATCAGATTCCCAGAGGCTGTTGCGGTTGGGTCATTCCAGAATTTGACGAGTACCGTATAGTTCCCGTTTGGCACGGGGATTCCGCCGGGACCGGTCAAAACTGCCTGGTAGCCTAATTGCCGGTCTGGCCCGCAGGCGGCCAGCAATAAAGCAATCCCGATAAAGATAGACAGTACTTGTTTAGCGTTGAACGTTGAGTGAGGAAGGTGCTTCGAGTTGAAGCGGAATAGCAGAAACGAGAGGTGGAGGGTTTCCGCCAAAACGTTGCAACTCGACGAGATAATCGAGGATCGGAATGGAATGTTGACGACAG
>JAUXWL010000590.1 GCA_030680155.1 Anaerolineales bacterium | reverse complement strand
TTCAACATGTTTTCAGTTGCAATAGATTCAGGCGCAAATTTGACCATGAGTTGGCCGCAACAATAGGCAACACGATCCTGGTTGAGAGTGTAGAAAGTTTGCTTGCCTTCTTCGCGGACGGTGACCAATTCCGCATCACGTAAAATGGCAAGGTGATGGGAAACGGTGGGTTGGGAAACATCCAACTGCTCGACGATTTCGTTTACAGAAAGCGCCTCACAACAGCAGATGTTCATAATCTTCTGGCGGGTCTCGTCAGAGATGGCTTTTGCGAAAAGGACGGGGTTAAATTTCATATTGACGACTTTCTATTTGACATTATATAGACGTTTGTCGATTTGTCAAGGGGGAAAATAGGTGTAGCGCAAAACTGTCGGTAACTTGCTCCCTGCGCCGTACCCATATCTGGGCATACATCCTCGGCGCAGGGTTCCCTCGCAAAACGCCGCCGGGGACTGCGGCTGGAGCATAATAGCCGAGACTTTTGCGCTATACCCGGGGGGAATTCAAGATTCTATTTCTTCACCGGCTTGGACATTTCACCCACCACCGCGTTATACAAGACCTCCGCTTTCAGTTCGCTGAGCGAATAGCAGGGCGCTTCGAGGTGGTTTGCCAATTGCTGGGCGAGCCCCTGATCGAAGGCGGCATGTTCCATGTTGATAACCACGGAGCGGGTCTTTTCATTCGCAATCAGTTCCGCGAATTTATAGGACTCTTCCTGCGGGGGCAGTGTGCCGATGGACACATTCCCTGCACCGTCAGTCATGACGATCAGCAGCGGCTCCACATCGGGGTGGGTGCGTTTTTCGTGGGTGAGTACATCGTGCGCCATAAACAAGCCCGCGGAAAGCGGAGTTTTCCCGCCGACGGGAATATCCATGAGGGCGCGCTGGGCGAGGTGAACGGAATTGGTGGGGGAAAGGACAAGCGTGGCGCGGTCTTTTTGGAAGACGATCAGGCCGACGCGGTCACGGCGCTGGTATGCATCTGTCAGCAGGGAGAGGATTGCGCCTTTGGTGGCGTTCATGCGCTCGGCAACCGCCATTGACCAGGATGCATCCACGAGGAAGAGTACGAGGTTCGCCACACGCTTCACGCGGACTTTGCGTTGCAAGTCGCTTTTCTTGATGGAGAAGGCGAGTTTCTTGCGTTCTTCTGTGCGTTGCTTTTGGAAGGGGGCCGCCGCGCGGAAGGTGGCGTCGAAGGCGATGTCGTTCAGTTTATCGCCCGCAGGGCGGGCTTTGATGTAGCGCCCGTGTTTGCGCTCGGTCTTGGTGAGCGAGCGTCTGCCTGCCTGCTTGCGGGTGAGTTTATCGAGCGGGGTATTGAGCTTGCGCGGTTGGAAGGTCTCGCCTGCTTTTACCTTTTGTCCGCCTTCCCACCAGTTTGCATTGGAACTTGCGAAGACTTCCTGCTGTTCCATCGGTTCGGGGTTGCCTTGCTGCGGACCTTCCTCGGTTTGCTCATCTTCGAGTTTTAAGTTTTTTTTTCCTCTTTTTCACCATCCTGCTGGCTTTCGGATTCTTCATCCTCTTCACCAGGCATGGATTGACCCGCCAACTGCTCGATGCGTTCCTGCAGTTGCTCGGTGGTCATTTCAGCTTGTTGGAAGGGCGTGCGTTTGATGCGGTGCGGCAGCGCCAGTTCCGCGGCGAGGGCGATATCGTGATCGTTGATCTTCGTCCTGCCTTCAAAGGCGGCTTCAGCCCGCGCGGCTTTGAGGATGACCATATCTGCACGGTGACCGTCCACGTTGAGGGAGGCGGTCAATGCGGCGATGGAGAGCAGGTCGCGGCTGGTGTATTTGACTTGGTCTACCAATTCGCGGGCACGTGCGATTTTCTGCGAAAGTTCTTCCTCTTTTTGAAGCCAATGGTTGCGGAAGGCTTCCGGGTCTTTTTCAAAGGAGATGTTGCGTTCCATGATGGTCATGCGTTCGCGTGCCTCACGGATGCCGACGATATCCACGGACAGCGCGAAGCGGTCCAATAATTGAGGGCGGAGATCTCCCTCTTCGGGATTCATCGTCCCGACGAGAATGAAGCGCGCCGGGTGGGCAAAGGAAATACCTTCGCGTTCGACCGTGTTCACGCCCATGGCGGCTGAGTCCAGAAGAATATCCACGACATGATCGTCGAGCAGGTTCACTTCGTCGATGTAAAGCAAACCGCGATTTGCGCCCGCAAGTACGCCGGGCTCAAAGTGGCGTTCGCCTTTTTGAATGGCTTTTTCGATATCCAACGTGCCGACCACGCGGTCTTCGGTGGCGGAAACGGGGAGGTTGATGAATGGTGTGGAGCGTTCGACCGAAGGGAGCTTTTTACTTACGGCAGCGCGTTCCTTGCACTCCGTACACCAGGTGGATGGTTTTTCGGGGTCGCACCCGAAGCGGCATTCCTGCACAACTTTGACGTGCGGAAGCAAAGCCGCAAGCGAGCGCGCTGCTGTCGATTTTGCGGTACCGCGCTCACCGCGGATCAAGACCCCGCCGATGCGGGTATCGACTGCGTTCAGAATGAGCGCGCGTTTCATGCGCTCTTGTCCTACAATGGCTGTAAAGGGAAATATGGCGGGCATTGATTTACTCCAGCGCGTGATTATAACCGTTGTTCCTCTATATTTCAAAATTATGTTTGGCAGGGCAGCGGTGAAGAAAACCGGCTCAGCGCAGAGGTGCGGGCGAGAACAAGGAGGAGGAGAGCAAGAACAGGCGCGCAACAATCTCCCAAAAACGGGTGGCGATGGCCTCATCGGATGTCAAAAGTGAAAAAGTGAGTGGAATACGAAAGGCGGTAAAATGAGCAGGACGGCATGTTAGATTCACAAAGACGTTCTGCTTGGTAGAGGCCATATTTTGGACAGGCAGACATCTGCAGTGGGCTGGCATGCCGTCTTGTATCAGGAAGTATCGAAGCGGATCTG
>JAUXWL010000514.1 GCA_030680155.1 Anaerolineales bacterium | reverse complement strand
CGGTATCACCGCAGTAAACCGTGGAGTCTGTAGCAACGCAAAGATTCTGCCACGGATTTCACGGATTTTCGCAGACTGAATTCAAAAATCCGTGATAATCTGTGGCAAAAGACTTCTACCACGTTTAGGTGCAGCCCTACCGTTGCCATCTGGCGCTCAAATTACTCGAAATAAACCTCGGGACGGCGCTTGTATGTTATTTCCGATAAAGTCTACTTTACAAGAGGCGGGGTAGATGCAAAAGTGACAGGTGTCAGTTGTCAGGTTAAGAGCGAAGCGGTTTTATTCTTTTCCCATCCGCAAGCGCACATAAGAGTCGTAACGTTCGGGGTGAATCGTTCCATCCTGCAAGGCCGCGAGCACGGCGCAACCGGGTTCATGCTGGTGGGTGCAATCGCTGAACTGACAATGCGGCACGAGGTCGCGCAGTTCGGGGAAGTAGGCATCGATCTCTTCGGGTTCGGTATCCCACAGGGCAAGGCTTTTCCAGCCGGGCGTATCGGCCACGTAGCCGCCGCCTTCGAGCGGGAACATCTGCCGAATGACGGTGGTATGCCGCCCCTTGTTCATCACCTTGCTGATCTCGTTGACCGCCAGCCCAAGCCCCGGCTGAAGCGCGTTCAACAAACTCGATTTTCCCACGCCGCTCGGTCCTGCCAGCGCGCTGATCTTGCCTTGCAATTGCGAACGCAGTTCTTCCAACCCCGTTTCGTTTTTCGTGGACGTGTAGAGCACGCGATAGCCAATGGTTTCGTACATTCCAAAAATTTCTTTTGGGTTTTCCACAAGATCGGTTTTGTTCGCCACGATCACAGCGGGGATTTTCTGCTTTTCGGTGATGACAAGAAAACGATCCAACATCCTCAGTTTGGGATCTGGATTCGCGCACGCAAAAACAAAAACCGCCTGGTCGGCATTTGCCAGCAACACCTGCTGATAGACACCCTGCGGGCGCGGGTCCAACCTGACGAGAGCCTGCTTGCGCTCTTCGACATCTTCCAACGCCCCGCTGCCATCCTCCGACAACGTAATGCGGACACGGTCTCCCAGTGCGGCAATATCACCCATGGCCCGGCCGCGCTTCAATTTTCCCCGCAGTTGACAAACAATAACGCCCTCCCCGGTTTCCACCCAAAAGAAACCGGATTGGGCTTTAATGATCAAACCTGTTTTGCTGTTTTCACTTGCCAAATGTTTACCTGCTATTCATCATTCGAGGGCGGGATAAAACCGCCGAAGGGAGTAGGCGTGGGAAGCGGCTGGCCAATGGTGCCGAAATCATAGGAACTTCTGCCCGGGCTTCCAAAGTAATACGCCTCGACCATGTAACGGAAGATCGGCGCCGCATAGTCCGAACCCTGTCCGATGTTCTCGACGATCACTGCAATGGCAATATGCGGTTTACCGGTTCTATCTTCCTCGTTCAAAGTATAGCCGGCAAACCATGCATGCGGCAACCCGCTGCCAGATTCAGCGGTGCCGGTTTTACCAGCCGTATCGAATTGAATACCACGGATGTTAAAACGCGCCGTGCCGCGGTTGAAATTCGTCACCCAGAACATGGCTTCCTGAATAACCTGCAGGTTTTCATCCCGTATGGGAAGTACGCCATTCGCCTCCGGGCGGAAGACGAGTTTCAGGTCGCCGTCAATTGGCTGAATCTTTTCAACGATCTGCGGACGATACAACGTGCCGCCATTGGCGATGGCTGCGATAAAACGCGCCACCTGCAGCGGCGTGACCTGCACGTCGCCCTGCCCAATGGCTTGATTGACAGCATCCACCTGGCTTTGCGGGTCAAGGATCTGTCCGCTGGCTTCGGGAATCTGTTCGATACCCGTGGGAGCGCCGAGACCAAATCCGCGCGCCATGTTGGCAATGTCGTTGGGACGCTGCCAGTTGGAATATAAGTCGTTGCCGATATGCCAGAAATACGGGTTGCACGAACGCATCAAGCCTTCCTGCAAGGTCACCAAACCCGATGGGGTTGTAGATGACGTGTTACAGGCTTCCCCCCGCGCAATGGCTTGCTGGCAGTATTCGTAGGTCCAGTCATACAGGATGCGATCCGACAGTTCGGTAAATTCGTATTGACAATCGTAGGGCGAGTCTTTGACGTACAGTCCGCTTTCGAGACCTGCCGCCATGGTAATGATCTTGAAGACCGAGCCAAGCGGGTACTGTCCCTGTGCGGCGCGGTTCAACAGTGGGTTAGTCGGGCTGCTCAGTAAATTTCCCAACCCAATGTTATTTGGGTTGGTTGGTTCAAAATAATTGGGGTCGAAATCGGGGCTGGATGCCATCGCCAGCACACGCCCCGTATCCACTTCCATCACAACGATGGCGCCGCGGAAGAATTCCAGCGCAGTTTGGGCATACTCTTGCAGGTTGCTGTCAATGGTCAGGTAGACAGAGTCGGCGGCTTGCGGCGCGCTTTGGCCAAGCGTGGAAATGATCTGCCCGCTGGGGCTGACCACCCGCAGTGTGCCGCCATGCTGACCCGCAAGATACTCCTCCGCCCATCGTTCGATGCCCTGCTGTCCCACTTTTTCGCTGCCATTGTAGCCAAGCCGGCGATAGGTATCATACTCTTCCGGTGAAATGGATAACGAGAATCCCACCGCCTGTGGGGCAAGTCCCGTCTGATGGTAGTAGCGGGATGAATAGCTTTGGATCACCAACCCGCCCGGGTTGACGGAGATCAATCTCTGGGCTTCGGCGCGAGTCCCTTCGCACATGGGCAGGTACCAGCCGGGTCCCGAAGCGTCGATCTGGTTTTCGATGGCAAGCGGATCCAGTCCGCACAGTAAGCCAAGTTCCCTGGTTAGCAATTCACGCGTATCCGGGTTGATCTGCCCCGTTTGAATGCCGAACGCGAACGCCTCAGCCTGGGTGACGATGGGTTTGCCGTCGCGGTCGTAAATATCGCCGCGCGCAGGGACGTTGTAGTCCATGGCGAGCAGGTTGCCGTCTGCCAGTTCAGGAAGGATCAATGTTTCATCCCATTGCACCTTCCAAGCGCCATTCTCGTTGGCAAGCCGCATGATAATGTCGCGTTGAATATCGCCCGCCAGAACAGTTTTATAAATGATGTTGTAGCCGACCTCAGCGTCGAACGGACTCAACTGCGAGGACATGACCGTGTATTCGATGCTGGCCGCGCTCATTTCATTGAGTACGTTCCGCCAGCGGCTGGAGAAATCTTCGAACGAGATGCCTTCCTGGCTGGGCTGTGACAGCATGGCATACATGCCTTCGTAATCGTCGCTCTTCAATGCGTCCAAAAATGCGCTGACGGCTGCCTGCGCATCCGGGGCGGGAGTGATGCCAACCTTGGGCGGCGGCAGCGGCGTGGAGGTTGGTCCGCCAAAAATGGGCGGGACGCTGCCCTGCCCGCCTGAGGCGCATGCAGAAATAAAAATAATGATTAAGAATAAATGGACCAATCGCAACGACTTCATTCCATTTCCTTTCAAGAGACGGTTTCCCCGCTCAGGATGGCTGAGGATACAGGGCATTGATACTTCAAAAGAGACTGACACGCCGCAGGCACATCGGCGGCGGGGGAAATTTCAAATCGACTCAGCGCGCGCAGGATGTGACACAGCGGCAGACCCATCACTCCAGCATAGCAACCTTCCATCGCAGCAACAGGCTGAAAATCGGGATGCTGAATGGCGTACGCGCCCGCCTTATCCATCGGGTCGCCTGTTTGGATGTAGGCGCGCATTTCCTCGTCGGAATAATTCCGCATCGGCACAGCGGTGATGGACATTTCGGTAACCATCGCGCCGTCGCTTGCACGCAGGAGCGCGACGCCCGTAAAAACCTGATGGGTGCGTCCGCGCAACTGCTTCAACATCTGCTCGGCATCTGCTTCGTTGACGGGTTTGCCAAGGATTTCGTTCCCGTCCACCACGGTGGTATCCGAGCCGATGATGACCGCATCCGACTCCGCTCGAGGCTGGATCACAAATGCCTTAGCCTGAGCCAACCGAATGACATAGTCCTTTGGCGTTTCGCCTTCGAGGGGAGTTTCATCTACATCCGCGACAATGACTTTGAAGTCCCAGCCGCCCAGCGCAAAGAGTTGCCGCCTGCGCGGAGAGTTGGATGCCAATACCAAAGTGTTTTTTTTACTCACGCGCGCGATTCTAACACAATCTATTTTACGACCTTAAATGGGGATAAGCGGGTATACAAAGGCGCAGAAGTTCAAAAGAGACAAAGGTTAACCCAGCACAAAATTATCGATCAGCCTTGTCTTCCCGATGAAGACCGCCATGGAAAGCAGGGCTTTTCCTTTAATCGCATCCAACTCTTCGAGCGAATCGTAGTCGGCACATGAGACATATTGCATCTGTGCCAGCGGCTCATCCGCAATTAATTCCTTCATCTTCGCCCTGATTTTCTCCCCATCGCGCTCTCCGCCTTCATATAAATCCCTCGCAGCGTTCAGCGAGCGGAACAACACCGTCGCCGCCTTCCGCTCGGCTTCGTTGAGATACTTGTTGCGGCTGGACATCGCCAGCCCGTCTGCTTCGCGCATGGTCGGGCAGACGACCACTTCGAGCGGGAAGTTCAGATCCACTGTCATGCGTCGAATGACCGCCGCCTGTTGGGCGTCCTTTTGACCAAAATAGGCTTTATGCGGCTGGGTGGCGTTGAACAACTTTGCCACTATGGTAGTGACACCGCGGAAGTGACCGGGACGCATCGCCCCCTCGAGCGGATTTGTCAACGCTTCGACCTCCACCCAGGTCTGGTAGCCAGACGGATACATTACCTCGGCTGACGGGGTCCAGACCATGTCCACGCCGAGGGGGCGCAACAGGCTGAGGTCACGTTCGAGATCGCGTGGATAGTTCGAAAGGTCTTCCTTTGGACCAAACTGGGTCGGGTTGACGAAGATGGAGACGATAACGTGCTGATTCTCAGCCCTAGCCTGGCGGACAAGCGATAAATGCCCCTCGTGGAGATATCCCATCGTGGGAACCAGACCAACCGTCCCGTCGAGAGAGAGGCGGGCGGTTCGCAGGTCAGCAAGAGAGGATACGATTTTCATGTCTGCTCCATAGGTAGGTGAGAGGGGTGTGGCATACTCACCTTTCCCTGTAAATTTGTCTATACAAAACGTACTTTAGGGGGCTTGACATCCTAGAAACTTTGTTCTACACTCCTTATACAAATCAGAAAAGGAGATTTATAAAATGGCTTACGGACATACCAACTCAAAAGGAAACACCTATTATTTGCACGCGAAGGGCAGAATGTTCTTCTTCTCGAAGGAAGTCAAGGAAGGCGCGCTTGACGCCGTCCCCGAAGGCTACCATGTCGCTGAGATGAAGACGGGTCTGCTGGTTTTGAAGAAGAATGTTGTGGAAGGCGAAGCCAAACCTGCGGAAACCGCCGAAGCCAAGCCCGCAGAGACGACCGAAGCCAGTCCCGCAGAGACCACCGAAGCCTCTTCCTAACAAAGTATAACCTTGTTCGACACAAAGCCTTGTGCTTTTAGATAAAAAGGAGACTAATTATGACACGCACACAGCATCTAAAAGTTTATGAAACGAAAGGGGAGCCGACATGCCAACTCTAAACCGCGTTCAATTGATCGGGCGGCTGGGTAAGGACCCGGAGAGCAAGTTTACGCCCACTGGCAAGAAGGTCTGCCACTTCAGCCTGGCCGTCAGCAACCGCTGGAAAGACAAGAACGGCGAGACGAAGGAAACCACCGAGTGGGTCAATATCGAAGCCTGGGGGCGGCTTGGCGAGGTTTGCCAGGAATATTTGAAGAAGGGCAGCCTGATCTTTGTGGAAGGTCGCTTGAAAACCGACAAGTACGAAGACAAAGGCGAGACGAAGTTCTTCACGAAGGTCGTGGCCCAGAGCCTGCAATTCCTCGATAAACGCCCCGCCGATGAGCCGATGATGGCAGTGGATGAAGACCCCGGCGATTATGAGTTAGCTGGGGAGTAGGTATCAGCGAACATAAAAAGTGACAGGAGTATTTGAAAGATAGCATTTACATTCCCCATAAAAGGATAGATTCATGAAACCCATTCACGCACTCGTATGGATTGCTTTCGTTGCCGCACTTGCCGCCTGTCAGACGGCAGATACCACCGCTCCATCCACCGGGGAGTTGACGACACAAGTCGCAGCTACTATTTACGCAGAACAGACCTCGGCTGTGCCGCCCACCCCCACCTTGAATGCGATCTATCAGGCTGCCACCGCGGGAGCACTCACTGCCTCCGCGCCGCGCACACCGACATCAACGCCTGCCTTCGATACTTATGAGATCAACGTCCCAGCCGAGGCATGTTGGATGGACACCGAAGTGACGGTATTGACCGGGCAAACAATAACCATTTACGCCAGCGGCATCGGGAATACCTACGGCGGAAATGAAGGCAGCAACGCAGACCCGGACGGTCAAAAGTATATTTGCGGCGCCATCGAATGCCCCGTGCAGGGCGTTGGTTATGGCGCGCTCGTCGGCAGGCTGGAGGATTTGAAGCCGTTTTTTGTGGGGACATATTTTCAATTCACCGCCACCAAGGATGGCAGCCTGCATTTCACCATCAACGACTGGGAGTGCCAGGACAACAGCGGCTCGTTCGACCTGAAGATTGTCGTAGACTAATCCACACTGAATCAAAAAGGGATGACCTGTTCTCGCAGGTCATCCCTTTTCACGTTTTACTCGTCACTCATCACTTTTTCTTTTTCGCAGGCGCTTTCTTCACCGACTTCCTGGCGGTTACCTTCTTACTCTTTGCAGGTTTCGCCGCCGCTTTCTGCGGAGCAGACTTTTTCTTCTTTGCGGCTTTCTTTGGTACAGGCAACTGCTCCAGTTCGCCGACCAGTTTCTCCAGCACATCGAAGCCGCCCTGCCAGAACTTCGGGTCGCGGATGTTGATGCCCGCTTCGCTCAAAATTTTCTCCGGCGCTTCTGATCCGCCCGCAGAGAGTATCTTCAGGTACTTCGGCTTGAACGATTCCCCTTCCGCTTTGAACTGTTGATACAGAGCCAGCACCAGCAACTGTCCGAAGGCATACGCATACACATAGAACGGAACTTGATAAATGTGCGGGATGCCGACCCATTCCCATTTGAAGTCGTCGCTCAGGTCAAGCGAGTCGCCGAACTGTTCCTTCAAGTTATCAAGATACGCCTTGCTCAGGTCATCCACCGAGGCGTTCTTCTGCACCATCTCATGCGCGGTCTTCTCGAACATCGCAAAATATGACTGGCGCATGATGGTCGCATACGCGTCATCCATTTGCTTGAAAAGAATATCACGGCGCACGGATTCATCCGTCTCTTCGGCCAGAAGTTTGTCAATCAGCACCATTTCCGCGAAGGTGGAGGCGGTCTCCGCCAGCGGAAGCGATGAATGAAATGTGAACGTGCTGTGATGCGACGCCAGCATGGCATGGATGGCATGACCAAGTTCATGCGCCAGCGTGGCCACTTCGCGTCCCGTGCCCTGATAGTTGACCAGCACATACGGAGTCATCTCCGGCAGGACAGACCAACAGAACGCGCCGCCGCGCTTGCCCTTGCGGATCTCACTGTCAATGCGGGATTCGTCAAAGACTCGCTTTGCCAGTTCCGCGACCTGCGGCGAGAAGGTGTTGAACGCATCCAGCACCATGGTCACGGCTTCGTCCCATTTATAGGTCTTCTTCGAAGCGGCCACAGGCGCATAAATATCGTAGCGGCGTATCTTCTTCAAGCCCATATACTTGGCTTTCATCTTGAAGTAGCGTTGGAAGATACCCGCATTCTTGCGCGCCACGCTCAACAGCGCTTCCACGGCTTCTTCAGGAATATCATTGTTCAAATTGCGCGGCGCAATCGAATTTTTGAACTTGCGCAGATTGACATTCTCGTTATGCCAGTCTCGCAAAACGGTCTGGTAGATCTGCCCGAGGATGGGGCCATCCTCCCCATACACCTTGAACTGTGATTGGTAACTCGCGGCGCGCACTTTTGGATCTGTGCTGTAGCGGAAAGAGAACAACTCCGCCGCGGTCATTTCCTTTTCTTTGCCATTGACCTTCATTTTGAACATGTAGCGGTTCGTGATCGAGTCGTACAAGTTTCCAAGCGCATTCACGCCGGTCACATTCTTGAGGTTGACGATCTTCTCTTCGGGTTCGCTCAGGGTGTGCGGTTTGAAGTTGCGCAGCGCTTCAAGATAGTAGCGATAATCGCCGGAGGCATCCATCAAACGCCTGGCGTTCTCATCGTCCACTTCCTTCCACCACAGGCTGAAGAACAGGGTGCGGTTCTCCACTTCCGCCAGGAATTGCAACACGCGCGCCTGCAATGCCTGCGCCTTTTGATCTTGCGTATCGGCAGTGAACGATAGACCTGCGAACGAATACAACTTGTTGCCAACGCGCGCCGTCGCTTCGCTGGCTTTCAACGCATCCACGAACAGGTCGGCGGGCATGTCAGGTTTGAGTTTGTCACGCAAGCCTTCGAATGCCGCCGCCTGTTCTTCGATCATGTCGAAGCCGCTTTGCAATTCGGGGCTGTCGTAGCCGGGGTACAGCGGGGAAAGATCCCATTTTGAAAGTTGGTATGCCATAGGTTCTCCTCTATTATTTTTATTTGGAGTGCAGGAACTTGCTCCTGCGAACATTCGGCAGCAAGCTGCCTGACTCCAAAAATCTACAAACTGGATCGGACGTGCATAATATCACCGTCCTTGACGAGGTATTCCTTGCCCTCGAGCCTGAACTTGCCCTTTGCCTTCGCTTCATTCATGGACCCGAGGCTGGTCAGGTCTTCGTAGGCAACCACCTCCGCCCGAACAAACCCACGCGAGAGGTCGGTGTGGATTTCCCCGGCGGCCTCCTGCGCCGTCGCGCCGCGATGCGTGACCCACGCGCGGACTTCATCTTCGCCCACAGTGAAGAACGTCTGCTCTTTCAATAATTCATACGAGACGTTGATCATGCGGTTCAGGCTGAGTTCCTTAATGCCGTACTCTTCCATAAAAATCGCCGCATCATCCGCAGGGAGTTGCGAAATTTCCATTTCGAGTTTACCCATCAACGCCACGGAGGGATGGTCGAGTCCGCTGGCATCGGGCGCAGATTGACTCTCGCCGAGATTGAACACGGTCAGGATGGGCTTGCGCGAGAGCAAGCCGAAACTGGAGAGTTCCTTCAGTTCTTCAGGGGTGTATTCGAGGTCGCGCAGAGGTTTATTGTCCGAAAGGGCTGCATAAAGTTTCTCAAACAATTCCGTCTGGCGGGCGTTCAAGGCTTTGTCGGTGCCGCCCTTTTTACGCTCCTCAGTCAGGCGCTCCAACTTGCGCTCGACGGCGATCAAGTCGTTTAGTAAAAGTTCACCCGTCATCATATCCACATCACGAAGCGGATTTACGCTGCCGCCGGGATGCATGACGTTGTCATTCTCGAAGGCACGCACGACCAGAAGCAAGCCGTCCATCTGGTTGAGTTGATTCAACAGTTGCCCGGAAATGCCGCTTTTGGCAGAACCAGTTTCCAGTCCGGCAATATCCGCGTACGTCACACGGGCGTAGACGGTTTTCTTCGGGTTGAACATCTTCGAGAGCGCATCGACGCGCGGGTCGGGTACATCCACTATGGATTGATGTACTTCGATACGTCCAGCCGAAGCGGTGGTGGGGGCATTTCCGCGGGTGATCGCATTGAAAATGGTGGTTTTTCCTGATTGGGGCAGTCCGATAATTCCAAGCTTCATTTCTTTCCTTTTTATGTGAGTATTTTGTCAATTAGTACCACGAAGTTTTGACTTGACCTTGCAGTTGGGAGTGGTATACTTGCGCTCGCCCCGCTGATGCGGGATCGTTCGACAAGCGAGCCGAAGTGGCGGAATAGGCAGACGCGCACGACTCAAAATCGTGTTCCCTACGGGAATGAGGGTTCGATTCCCTCCTTCGGCACACTGGCAAGCCCGACGCGGTATTATACCCCACAGGTACTTTATCGCATCCGCAAAACGTCCTCCTTAGCTGGAGGACGTTTGAGTTTTATATACTCTCTCCTTCCCCATATTGACATTGATTTTCCCAGCCGTAAAATTAGAAGCAGGACAACGTTTGCACTCCGAAAAGCGTAAGCTCTGATATAAGGTTTAGTCATTTTTCTGGAGAAACGCACCATGAAGCTTTACCTGCTCTTCGCCGTTATAGACATCCTGATCCTGATCGTCTACCCGATTATGTACATTATTCATCGCGTCCGCAGGATGATGGGTGTAAAATAGGGGCTATCTTGCTGTAAATATTTCACAAAAACGAATTCCAGGAGGCTCATTATGTCGTCATTGAACGAAATCCTGGCAGTCATCCTTGGGGGAGGACGCGGGGCACGCCTGTATCCACTCACTAAGATGCGCTCCAAGCCGGCCGTGCCGATCGCGGGAAAATACCGCCTGATCGACATCCCCATCAGCAATTGCATCAATTCAGAGATATTCCGTATTGCGATCCTGACCCAGTTCAACTCGGTATCGTTGCACCGCCATATCACCCGCACCTATAATTTCGATTCGTTCCATGCGGGTTGGGTGCAGATCTGGGCGGCGGAGCAAACCCTCGAAAGCGCGGACTGGTATCAGGGCACGGCGGATGCGGTGCGCAAGCAATTGCTTGAGATCCAATCCACCGGTTCCAAATATGTGCTCATCCTGGCGGGCGATCACCTGTACCGCATGAATTACAAGGCCATGGCGGAATATCACTGGGAGAACGGCGCAGACATCACCGTGGCAGTCCAACCCGTTTCAAAGGATGAAGTGACTCGTTTCGGCATCCTAAAACGTGAGGTGGATGGACTCATCAGCGATTTTGTTGAGAAGCCAAAAGACCTCGATGTGCAGAAAAAGTTCATCAGCCGCGACGACCCTGAAAAGCCCTTCCTCGGTTCGATGGGAATCTACCTGTTCAACACCAAGGTGTTGATCGACCTGCTGACAAAATTCCCGGACCATGATGATTTCGGCGGCGACATCATCCCTGAAGCGATCAACACGCAGGCGGTCTTCGGCTTCGATTTCGACGGCTACTGGCAGGATATTGGAACGATCCGTTCGTTCTATGAAACGAACCTAATGTTGACCACCTCCGAAACGCCCTTCGATTTTTATGAAGCAAAGTTCCCCATTTATACGGAAACACGCTACCTGCCTGCTTCCACAGTAGAGGAAAGCCAGCTCAAAGATGTTCTGATCGCTGATGGCAGCCGTATTCTAAAATCCGACATCACGCATTCCATCATCGGCATCCGCAGCCAGATCGGGGCAGGATGCGTCATCAAAGACAGCATCGTGATGGGCGCGGATTACTTTGAACGCGAGCGTGACCGTGATCGCGAAGACACGATTCCCATTGGGATCGGCGCCAACTGCCATATCGAAGGCGCAATTCTGGATAAGAACGCCCGCGTCGGCGAAAACGTCACCATCCGTCCCTTCCCGCGCAACACAGACATTGACAATGAGAAATGGTATGTGCGCGACGGCGTCGTTATCATCCCCAAGGATACAGAACTTCCATCCGGCACAATCATTGCGCCATAGCTTTTAAATAACTGATGGTACGCAGCAGCGCGAGATTTATCTCGCGAAATAGGCGACATGAATGCGTGAATTTCGGTACCGCAACATTCATGTTGCCCTTACCCAGGAAGCGCCCAAAACGCAAGATAAATCTTGCGGTACGAGAGGTGAGTTAAATAAATTTAAACAAAGAGGCGCTTCCTTTGAACATAAGCGCCTCCTGCATTTAATATTCACACAACTGCAATCTTTTCCTCTTGAATGGATGCGAGGGTCAACATTAAAATTATGCTATACTCGCATTAACTATGAATTCACCGCGCGAATATTGGCATCGCTGGGCTGAATCCCTGCGCCAATATCAACTTCACGATCTGGTCGCCTCGTTCCTCGATGCAGGAAGCCCGCTTGCCCTGCTCGGAGCGCAGGCGATTTATTTTAGCGGCGGTTTTATCAAAAGCGACCAACTCACCGCCCTGGCCAACATGCTCGAAGAGGAAACCGAAGCGCGAGCGTTCGCATCCTTCCTTCTGCGCGAAGGAGCACACCCATCATGACAGCCCTCTTAATCATCACCGCCACCGCATTTCTCCTGTTCATCATCACCCTATGGAAACGAAAATCCCCCGCCCGCCTGCGGGATATTCCTGCCTTAATCCGGCTCTATCGCATTTTGGGATTGAGCATCGAAGACGGCACACGCCTGCACATCTCGCTCGGACATGGGAGTCTGCTGGATGCGCGCGGCGGCTCCGCTTTTGCAGGACTGGCAACCCTGCGCATCATTGCCGAACGCACCTCCGTCAGTGACATGCCCGCTGTCGCTTCTGCCGGCGACCCGCCGCTTGGTCTGTTGACCCAGGACACTCTCCAGGCTGGATACAAAGCCGCCGGGGTCGAGGAACTCTACGTCCCCACGACCGGACGCGTCACAGGGCTAAGCCCGTTCAGCTACGCGGCTGGCGCCATGAACATCACCCAGAACGAAAACGTCTCCGCCAACATCCTGCTCGGTCACATCGGACCCGAAGCCGCCCTGCTTGCCGAAGCATCTGAACGTGAAGGCGTCCCCGTCATCGGCGCAAGCGACAACCTGACCGGGCAGGCGATCCTCTTTGCCAGCGGACAGGACGCGCTCATCGGCGAAGAACTCTTTGCCGTCGGCGCGTATCTCGGCGCGGGCGCATCCCACGCCGCCAGCCTCACCGTGCAAGACATCCTGCGCTGGCTCGTCATCCTCGGTTTGTTGGGCGGCGCAGCGGCAAAATTTCTGGGGGCGCTCTAATGCGAGTTATTACCGCAGTCATCGCCATTGCCACCGGCGCATTGATTCTCCTTGGCTATTTTTTTGAATCCTTCGCAGATATACAATTCCTTCTGCTCAATTGGGCGTTCATCCTCGCCGGGGTTGCCGCACTGGTTGGGATCTTCAATCTGATCGCAGTCCATACGGATAAGATCCGCCGCGCCGAAAAGGGAAGTGTGTACAGCGCGCTGCTTCTCATCGGGTTGGTTGGCACGCTGCTCTTCGGGATGCTCCTCTCTCCGCAGCACCCCGCCATGCAGGTTCTGCTGGATGGAGTCATCCTGCCTGTGGAAGCCGCCCTGATGGCGCTGCTCGCAGTATCCCTGCTGTATGCGGCCGTCCGCCTCCTGCGCCGCCGCGCGGACGTGATGGGCATTGTCTTCCTGCTCACTGCCGTCGTCCTGTTCCTTGGCTCGGCGACATTGCCGTTTGGTGATGTGCCATTGTTCAGTTCACTGATCCACCCCTGGGTGACGCAGATTTGGGCGCTGGGCGGCGCACGCGGAATTTTGATCGGCGTGGCGCTCGGCACATTGACCACCGGCCTGCGCGTATTGTTCGGCGTAGACCGTCCATACGGGGGCAACTAATGGCTGAGATCATTAAATGTCCCTCCTGTGGCGAGAACAACCCTTCCGATGTGGAGTTTTGCCAACATTGCCAAACCCGCCTGCAACCGTTGACGGGACCGCTCAAAGGTGAGAACAAACCCATCAAGCCCGGCCAGGTTCCCACCAATAAAAGTACCGCTGAACTTGAACCGATCCTGCCGCAATGGTTGAAGGATGCACGCGGCTCGGCGCGAACAAACGAAGAACAAAAACTTAAACAACCCTCCGCGCCAATTCCGCAGAAAACCGCCCCTGCTGGCGATTTTCTCTCCGGACTGCAAACTCAAGCCAATGATGAAGATGAGGATGAGATACCGGATTGGCTCGCAAGCATCACAGGCGACGCATCAAAGCCAAAGGACAAAGCCAGGGAATCTGCTGATGTGCGCCGGGTGGAAATGGGCAGCCGTGATGATTTTGCGCAGGACGAACCTGCCAAAGATGAAGAGACCCCTTCGTGGCTGGCTGGTTTGCAGCCGCTCGAACCACAGTCTGAAGAAAAAGATGAACTGACCGACTGGTTCCGCAATGCAG